>CAIKGX010000121.1 GCA_903827075.1 uncultured beta proteobacterium
GGGGCTAAACCCTGATAATCCCCACAACCACTTAAGCAGTGTGAAACAGTAGGTGTGTTACCGCCTGGAAATGGATAGCGCTGCCCCTTAGTAAAGCCTACGGGCGGATTGGCTCTTTGCTCTACAAAAGCGGCGCTAATCCACTCATCATTCGCAGGTAAGCGTTTGCCATAAAACTGGCAGACAGATTGCGCTTCCGCTTGATTGAGATGTACTGCTGGCTCACTACTCTTTGCAGCAACGCCATAAGGGGTTTTCCAGGTCCAGCCTGGCTTCTTCACAAAGCCTGCCTCGTAAGAGAGCCCGCCACCATTTTTTTCGGCCTGACTAACAAATCCCGTGACATCAGCAAAGGTTTTGACATCAGCAATGGTCATCTCGGTTTGATCCCAAGATAGATTACCAATTTTTACAATGGGGATAGTGGCTACGGGTGCGCTAAGAGCAGTTGAAGGTCTCAACATAAAATATAGCGCAATGATCGAAAGCAATACACCAAAGATGATCGGGAGAATGTCAAATTTTTTCATGAATAGAATCTAAAAAAATAAAAAGGCTCCGCATAGGGAGCCTTAGGATACTGCAATATTCGGTGGGGCGAACGACGGGGCTCGAACCCGCGACAACCAGAATCACAATCTGGGACTCTACCAACTGAGCTACGTCCGCCACTGAAGATCTACGATTATAGCTTTTGAGGCAAAACCCTGTCAAAAATGCCCTAGATGATCAATTTAGGCTGGCTCAAACTCAAATGCAGCCCAGTCTCCTAGAGTGAGCGAAGCATCTAGGAAAAAGTCTGCAATGGCGGCCTTGCTCTGTACTTTAGCTAAGGCATGGTGATCAGATAGTCGTTGACGCCAATAGCGGGCACCTGCCCTGCCATGGGCTAAGCCTAAGATATGTCTAGTGAATGCGCCTATGTAGAAAGGCCTCTCTTTAGCGCGACATTCCTCATACCAGTCTTGTACTTGCATTACTAAAGCAATCTGAATGCGGTGCCATTCAGTCTCACTAAAGAGGTAGCCAGCCGCTTCGCCATCCGTATGAATCAGGTCATCCCAACCGAGCAACATCGCTGGAAAATGATAAGCCGCCCTACCCACCATAAAGCCATCAAAGTCATTCCAGTGGCCCGCAATTTGATCATTGCTTTCCAGACCACCATTCAGTAAGACCTTGAGATCAGGGAATTGCTTTTGCGCATCAAGACGAAGTTTCGCAGCAACCTCATAACGTAATGGTGGTTTACTGCGATTCTCTTTTGGGGATAAACCTTTGAGTACAGCATTACGTGCATGAATAGTGACTTGACTTGCGCCTGCATCGGCCACCGCAAGCATAAAGTTCAGCGCAAATTGATAATCCACTTCTGAGTTGGCGGCATCCATGGAATCCAAACCAAGACGATGCTTTACAGAGATCGGCGTGTTTACAGCAGACTTCATCGCTCTCACACAATCAGCAACTAATTGTGGCTCAGCCATTAAGCAAGCACCAAAAGCACCACGTTGCACGCGCTCTGATGGACAGCCGCAATTGAGATCAATCTCGTCATAGCCCCACTGCTGCGCTAACTCTGCTGCTTTAGCCAAGTCAGAAGGTTCCGATCCACCCAATTGAAGAACCACGGGATGTTGATCTTGGGAATAATCTAAATGGCGTGGCACATCCCCATGTATGAGCGCACCCGTAGTGACCATCTCGGTATAGAGCACTGCTTCTTTAGTTAGGGTGCGATGAAAGGATCTGCAGTGACGGTCTGTCCACTCCATCATCGGAGCAACTGCTAATCTTTTCTTTTTTATATTCTCCATGCCTTCACTCACCCTGGCGCTTTAAGTCACGATAGAAATTCTCATGAGGCCCAAAGGTTAAAAGCTTGATGCTCTTTTCATCCAAAATTCGATAGGCCAGCAAGCATAGTTGCTGAGACAGTTTGAATTTGTAAACCCGCACTCCCATCAAATCTCCAGCCTTAGCTTCCCCAATAGGTGGGCTTAAGCTAATCACCTTTAGCGCAGCATCTAATTCTGTTTTTTGTGAAGGATGGAGTTTTTTTGTGGCCTTAACAAACGAGGCCGTAACAAGTAAACGCATCAGTTAAATACGTATTCGCCGATGACAGGCTCTTGATCTGCAATCAAGATCTCACGAATCATGGAAAACGGTAAGTCTGGGTTCTCTTGAGCAATCTTGCCGATCTGTGACCAGTACTCAATCTGCTTTGGCACTGAGCGATGCTCAATATGGCCATAGACCTTAGCCTGCTCCACCAAGGAATCTGATAATTTGACATTGATCGACATGTTCCCCCCCTATTTTTGAACTTAGGTCCATTATAGCAAAATAGGTTCCATAAAGGAACCTATTTTTACCAGAACAAGAGAATAACTTTATGCCATAAATTCGCCTTAAATTGGTTTTTTAGAGGCGAGAGCCTTAATCTATATGGCTCGAATAAGTTTATTGTCCCCACCCATCATGGGTGCCACGGCTAAGCGCTTCTTATTTTTGTTTTACACGGATACTTTTAATCAATTTTTTATTGGGCTGTATCCCTCATTACTTACTCTAAGAATGCGAGAAAAACCGCTTTTGCAATTGACTAGTATTACTAGAAATATGCTGACTCAATCTCTCTACCATCGTTTTCTTTGTACCTACTGGGGCCACTAAATTCATTTCGGCTGAGATAACTCCAAGTTGCGCAAGCAAGCTTTCAGATAGCTCCTGACCAATTTTCAAAACATACCGCTCTTTAAAGCCTAACTCTTTCGCCATTAAACAAAGCTCAGTTTTTCCAATATGGGAGGGTTTATTTTCCCCTCCAATTTTGAAGGCAAACTGATTCGATAGGCCTGGATAGATGGAGGTAGATAACAGATCATAAAAGGGGGTTAACCGTGCGCCTAAGCCAGGTAGAAAATA
>CAIKGX010000122.1 GCA_903827075.1 uncultured beta proteobacterium
AGTAGAGCAGGCATTGGCTCGTATTGAGTCGGGCGACTATGGTTGGTGCGAAGAGACGGGTGAGCCTATTGGCTTAAATCGTTTAATTGCCCGCCCAACAGCCAATTTGTCTCTAGAGGCTCAAGAGCGTCGTGAATTGCGCCAGAAATTATTTGGCGATTAATGAACTTACTTAATATATAAGTAGCGATGACTAAGCACCTTCCCTCTCTTTCTGAAATTCCTCCTTTATTAAAAGCGGAGATCTTGGCCGAGGCTTTGCCTTACATCCGTCAATATCACGGTAAAACCATTGTGATTAAGTACGGCGGTAACGCCATGGTTGAAGAGCGACTTAAAGAAAGCTTTGCGCGCGACGTCATTTTGCTCAAATTGGTTGGCATGAACCCTGTAGTAGTTCACGGCGGGGGGCCACAAATCGATGAGGCCCTCAAGAAGATCGGCAAGGTCGGAACATTTATTCAGGGTATGCGCGTTACTGATGAAGAAACCATGGAAGTGGTGGAGTGGGTTCTTGGTGGTGAAGTGCAGCAAGATATTGTGATGTTGATTAATCACTTTGGCGGGCAAGCTGTTGGCTTGACTGGTAAAGATGGTGGATTAATTCATGCTAAAAAAATGTTTGTAGCTGATGAAAAAAATCCAGGTAGCACTATTGATCTGGGTTTTGTGGGTGAGATTGAGGCAATCAATCCGGCTGTAGTCAAAGCCTTGCAAGACGATGCCTTCATTCCAGTGATATCGCCCATTGGATTTAGTGCAGAAGGTCAGGCTTACAACATTAATGCAGACTTGGTTGCTGGCAAGATGGCAGAGATCTTACACGCTGAGAAGTTAGTCATGATGACCAATATTCCTGGAGTCATGGATAAAAATGGCATGTTGCTAACCGACCTGACTGCCCGTGAGATCGATGAATTATTTGCTGATGGCACTATCTCCGGCGGCATGTTGCCTAAGATTTCTTCAGCTTTAGATGCGGCTAAGAGCGGCGTTAATTCTGTGCATATTATTGATGGCCGAATTGAGCACTCTTTGTTACTTGAAATTCTTACTGAGCAAGCTTTTGGAACGATGATTCGTTCTAGATAAGTGATATGACCATGCGTGATTCTTTAGAGCCAGCAGAAATTGCAAATAGCAGCATTGATGCTGGCAAGACACGTAAGCGTCCTCGTCCCGGTGAGCGCCGTTTGCAAATCTTGCAAGTGCTTGCAGAGATGCTGCAAAATCCCAAGGGTGAGCGCGTTACCACCGCTGCATTAGCGGCAAAGATTCAGGTTTCAGAAGCCGCTCTTTATCGTCATTTCGCCAGTAAGGCGCAAATGTTTGAGGGCCTTATTTCTTTCATTGAGCAGACTGTCTTTGGATTAATTAATCAGATCAACCAAAAAGAAGAGTCGGGTCTTGCCCAAGCACGCGGTATTTTGCAAATGCTTTTATTCTTTGCCGAGAAAAATCCAGGCATGACACGTGTTCTCTTGGGTGATGCTTTATTGCAAGAAGATGATCGCTTGCAGGAGCGGATTACTCAAGTTCTAGACCGCGTTGAGGCATCGTTAAAACAGGCTTTGCGCATTGCTCAGACTCAAGGTGGCGCATGGGGACAAGTTGGTCAAGATGAAGTCAGTATTCGTGCAGCGATGTTGATGAGTTTTGTTTTGGGCCGTTGGCATCGTTTTGCACGCAGTGGCTTTAAAAAGTTACCAACCGAAGCGTCTGATATCAGCCTACGCATCCTTCTCTCAGAATGAGCGAGCTACATCTCTCTAGAAACACCATCCATTTTGCCGAGCCCTTGCCTTTGCAAAGTGGCGCCATATTATCTGGCTACAACTTAGTCATCGAAACCTATGGCAAATTAAATGCCGACAAAAGTAACGCCGTATTAATTTGCCATGCTTTGAATGCGTCTCATCATGTAGCCGGTCCCGATCCAGAAAATGCAGAAGACATTGGCTGGTGGGACAATATGATTGGACCCGGTAAGCCAGTAGATACCAATCATTTTTTTGTTATTGGCGTTAATAACTTAGGCTCCTGTTTCGGCTCAACTGGGCCAATGAGTATCAACCCTGCCAGTGGCAAGCCCTACGGTGCTGACTTTCCTGTAGTGACGGTGGAAGACTGGGTCAACACGCAGGCACGTTTGGCAGATAAATTAGGTATTCGCCGCTTTGCTGCTGTCATGGGCGGTAGCTTAGGCGGCATGCAAGCCATGGCCTGGGCGATTCAGTTTCCTAAACGTATAGCGCATTGCGTAGTGATTGCATCCACACCAAAACTGAGCGCACAAAATATTGCTTTTAATGAAGTAGCGCGTAACGCTATTTTGTCGGATCCTGATTTTCATGGCGGAAACTACTACGAGCATGGCGTAGTTCCAAAGCGTGGACTGAGATTAGCGCGCATGGTGGGACACATCACTTATCTTTCCGATGACGATATGGCGGAAAAGTTTGGGCGCGAGTTACAAAGACCCAATGGCGAGTCACACGATTACCGCTTTAGTTTCGATGTGGAATTTGAAGTAGAAAGCTATTTGCGCCATCAGGGCGAGAAGTTTTCTACCTACTTTGATGCCAACACTTACTTGCTGATCACCCGCGCCTTAGATTACTTTGACCCTTCACGTCGTTATGAGGGCAGTTTAAATCGCGCCCTAGCTGAAGTGCAGGCTAAATTTTTAGTGGTGAGCTTCTCAACGGACTGGCGTTTCCCGCCTAATCGTAGTCGTGAAATAGTCCAATCTTTATTAAGCAATAAGAGTGCGGTTACTTATGCCGAGATTGATGCGCCGCATGGGCACGATGCTTTTTTATTGGACGACTCTCGTTATCACCAGCTTATTCGTGCTTATTTTGAGCAAATGCTCGAGGTTCAATCATGATGCGCGCTGACTTTGCAGCAATAGCCCAATGGATTGCTCCTAATAACCAGGTTTTGGATTTAGGTTGCGGTGATGGAAGCTTTCTGGAGTATTTGCAAAAGCAAAAGCCGGTCCATGCTTATGGTGTCGAAATCGATGACGCACGTGTTTTGTCGTGCGTTGAAAAAGGCTTAAATGTTATTCAACAAAACCTAGAGGGTGGATTGGCGCTTTTTGAGGACAACAGTTTTGATACGGTCGTTTTGTCGCAAACATTGCAAACGATTCATCAAACCGAAAAAATCTTGCGTGAGGTAGTGCGCGTTGGCAAAGAGTCAGTAGTTTCTTTCCCCAACTTTGGCCACTGGTCACATCGCTTAGCAGTAGGCTTAGGCCATATGCCCGTCTCTAAAAGCTTGCCTTACCAGTGGTACAACACGCCTAATGTGCGCGTGCTGACGGTGGCTGATTTTGAAAGATTGGCTTCTACTTTGGGATTAAAGGTAATAGATCAGTGCATTTTGCATGAAGGTCGACAAGTGACTTTGCTGCCCAATCTCTTTGGCAGTTTGGCCCTATTCCGCGTTCGTCGTGCTTAGTGCGATTGCTTCCTGGCTAAAAGATTTCCGGGTTTATCTCGAATGGCCTTGTCTACGGATGCTCTTTCTGGGTTTCTCTGCAGGTCTCCCCTTATTGCTCATATTAGGAACGCTCAGCTTTTGGCTGCGTGAAGCGGGCATTGATCGCAGCACTATTGGCTACCTCACTTGGGTTGGCTTAATCTACGCATTTAAATGGATGTGGGCGCCTTTAGTAGATCGTTTACCCATTCCCCTCATATCCAAATTGCTAGGTAGACGACGTAGCTGGCTACTCTTTGCTCAGGCCTTGATTATTTTGGGGCTCTTGGGTATGGCAAGTCTCGATCCGAAGGTGGATCTGACGCCGATTGTTTGGTGTGCTTTGTTAGTCGCCTTTGGTTCGGCTACGCAGGATATTGCTTTAGATGCATTTCGAATCGAATCGGCTGATAGCGATCATCAAGCGGCCTTAGCAGCAACTTATCAAACAGGCTATCGACTTGCCTTGATATGGGCGGGCGCTGGCGTCTTATGGTTGGCGGCTCGAGCAGAGGCAGGCGCTACATCGTATGATGCTGGCGCTTGGCAATTCGCCTATCTATGCATGGCAGCTTCCATTAGTGTGGGCGTTCTTACCACCTTATTTAGTAAAGAGCCTGTGCGAGTTGAGCTAGCAAAAGCACGCAATGCAAAAGCGTGGCTACATCAAACTCTCATTGAGCCCTTTGCTGAATTTATTCATCGCTATCAATGGCATGCCATCGTCATTTTGGGTTTGATTGCGATCTATCGCATTAGCGATGTCGTTATGGGAATCATGGCCAATCCCTTTTATGTTGATATGGGCTATACCAAGGATGAAGTAGCTGCTGTTAGTAAAGTGTTTGGGGTCATCATGACCTTAGTTGGCGCCTTTGTTGGCGGCGTTCTCACTTTGCGTTTTGGTGTGATGCGCATTTTGTTTGTGGGGGCTATTCTGTCGGCAGTCAGTAATTTGTTGTTTGCTTGGCTCGCAACCCAGGGCCACGATGTGCATGGCTTGATTTGGGTAATTTCTGCAGACAATCTCAGCTCTGGAATTGCTAGCGCTGCTTTTATTGCTTTCCTGTCTTCGCTGACCAATATCAAGTACTCGGCAACGCAATATGCCTTGTTTAGCTCGATGATGCTTTTATTGCCAAAGTGGTTGGCAGGATTTTCGGGCGTGTTTGTAGATTCTTTTGGTTACCAAGCCTTTTTCTATGGCACTGCCATTATTGGTGCCCCAGTGCTGATTCTCATTTGGCTGGTGATCCACCTAAAGCTAGTGGAATTTAAAAAGCATGATGCGCAAGTGTCACACCAACTATAGCCAAAACGATCGGCTAGATTTTCCAGTTGTAATCAACGGTTAGGGGGGCATGATCTGAAAAACGTTCATCTTTATAGACGGCAGTTTTCTGCGCGCTAGCAGCAATTCCAGGTGTGCTGATGTGATAGTCAATGCGCCAACCTACATTCTTTGCATAAGCTTGACCTCGATTGCTCCACCAAGTGTAGCAATCATCACTGGCCTTTGGCTTTAGCTGGCGATACACATCAACATAGCCCACTTGATTGAATAGATGGGTGAGCCATGCGCGCTCTTCTGGCAAGAAGCCAGAGTTTTTCAGGTTGCCCTTCCAGTTCTTCAAATCAATTTCTTGGTGGGCGATGTTTACATCTCCGCACAGCACAATCTCTCTTCCAGACTGTTTGAGTGCCACCAGATGTGGCAAGAAAGAATCCAAATAGCGGTATTTCGCATCTTGTCTTTCGGGGGAGCTAGAGCCTGATGGCATATAGACTGAAATAACTGATAGCTGTTTGAACCTCGCTTCAACGTAACGGCCTTCGGCATCAAACTCTTCATTTCCGTAGCCATACAGCACTTCATCTGGTTTATGAGGGGTATAGATGCCGCAGCCGCTATAACCCTTCTTCTGCGCATGATGAAAATAGCCATGTAGGCCATCAGGGTTGAGAATGGCCTCCTCCAAGTCATCGCGCTGGGCTTTTAATTCCTGCATACAAACAAAGTCCGCTTTTTGCTTAACTACCCACGGTAGAAAGCCTTTTTTGACCGCAGAGCGGATACCGTTGAGGTTGGCGGAAATGATGCGTAACATATAGGCCTATGAGCTCAAAAAATTCTAATCAAGATAACTTTATTCGTTTTGCCTTAGAGGCAAATGTTTTGTCGTTTGGGGAGTTTAAAACTAAAGCGGGGCGTCTCTCGCCTTATTTCTTTAACGCGGGTGGATTTAATGATGGCGCGCGCTTAAGCGCCTTGGGTCGCTATTACGCCAAAGCCTTGCAGGATTCCAAGATCGACTTCGACATGATTTTTGGTCCCGCCTATAAAGGCATTACTTTGGCAGCAGCTACTGCTATTGCTTTAGCGGATGAGGGGCGTAATGTGCCTTATGCCTATAACCGCAAAGAAGCAAAAGATCATGGCGAGGGCGGCTTTTTGGTTGGTGCGCCCATGAAGGGGAAAGTGGTCATCGTGGATGATGTCATCTCTGCTGGCACCTCAGTTAGAGAGTCTGTAGATCTGATTCGTGCTGCTGGTGCAGAGCCTGCTGCTGTATTGATTGCCCTAGACCGAATGGAAAGATCCGGTACAGCTACTGAGATTGGTGAGAAATCTGCCGTCCAAGCAGTGGAGCAAGAATTTGGGTTGCCGGTAATTGCGATTGCCAACTTGGCCGATTTGATGTCTTTCTTAAGCGCTTCTAGTGATGCGGAGCTAACAAAGTATTTGCCGGCAGTCACAGCCTACCGAGAAAAGTACGGCATTTAAGAGGGCTCACTTAAAGGAGGCTTTGTTAGATCTCAGCTTCGCCTTCAAATACGGTAATGGCTGGACCTGTCATGATGACTGGTTGAGCTACTCCATCAACTACCCCACCCCAAGCAATCTGTAGATCGCCGCCACGAGTATGTACTGTGACTGGTGAGTCTAATAATGCCCGACGAATCCCAGAAACTACAGCAGCGCACGCACCAGTACCACAGGCTAGAGTTTCACCAGCGCCACGTTCAAATACTCGCAGCTTAATTTCTTGGCGATTGATCATTTGCATATAACCCGCATTCACACGCTTTGGAAATGCAGGATGATTTTCAATAGAGGGACCTTCTTCTAAAACAGGTGCGCTCCCAATGTCCCCAACTAATTGCACTGCATGGGGATTGCCCATGGAGACTACGCCAACCCAGCTATCGTGCGTAGCAGGCGCTGCAAGAGGGAGTGCATATAGCATTTCATGGAATTCTTGCATGCTTGCTAGACCATCGGCATTAAAAGGAATTTGGCCGTGCTCAAAAATAGGCGCCCCCATATCCACTTCAACTTGACCATCAGGATGGGATATTAGTGTCAGTACTGTATGGGCAACCTCAGCGCGCAGTGGATTCTTATTAGAGAGGCCTTGATCCTGTACAAATCGAACAAAGCAGCGTGAACCATTTCCACACTGCTCAACCTCACCACCATCAGCATTAAAGATGCGATACCGAAAGTCAGCATCGGGGCGAGTTGCTTTTTCCACTAGAAGAATTTGATCGGCACCGATACCAAATTGACGGTGAGCTAATGTTTGCCACTGCTCGCGTGTGATATTGGAGAGATCTTGATCAATGCCATTGAGCACAATGAAATCATTGCCAGCACCATGCATTTTGGTGAAACGAAGCTTCTGTTTTACATTACTCAAAGCCGATTTCCATTCAAATGTATTGACGAATCAATTATAGGTTTGATTAATTGACTTTTTGAGACTTGGGCGGTATTTCTGCTCCTGCTGGATGTTTGTAGCGGTTATATGCCCAGATAAATTGATTTGGTGCAACTAAGACCGCATTTTCTATGGCGGTGTTGAGTTCTGTTGCGGCAATAGTGGAGTCTTCAGATAGCGGTGCAAGTCGAGTTGCTTGCATGAGCCAGCCTTTGCCAAGCGCTTTGCGTTTGGCAGTAAACATCACAACGGGGGTGTGATTGCGATTGGCTAAACGAGCTGGTAATGGTGTGGTGTAGGCAGGGCGCCCAAAGAAGGGAACCCAAACCCCCTCGCCACCGCTGGGTACTTGATCTGGAAGAATGCCAATGGCTTCGCCTCTAGTTAAGGCCCGCGTCATTTGACGAACACCATTAAGGTTGGTTGGTACGAAATGCATATTCGGGTAGGCGCGACCTTCTTCAACTACCTCATTAAGCCAGTCTTGGCGGGAAGGGCGATACAAAATGGTGGCGGGAAAGTGCTGGGCCAGCACGCGCGGAATAATCTCAAAACCACCTAAATGGGGGGTGAGCATTACTAGGCCATGACCTTCATTGATGGCAGCTTCAACCAAATCCCAGTCTTGCACTTCTACCAATTTAAGGGCTTTTTGAGGGTTACGCCAAATCCAGAAACTGTCAGAAAACAGCATCCCAGAGGCCCTAATAGCACTCCAGAGTTCAAATGGGAGGTGATGGGCTTTCACTACAGCCTCATATTGTGGGCGAAATAGGGAGCGATATTGCTTGGACCCCACATAGGCTAATACGCCCAAGCCAGCGCCAATAACCTGAGCCAGGCACAGGGGCAGCGCTGCAATGGCATTGAGACTCAGTTTCAGTAAGAGTTTTCGCACCCTTCAATGATATTCAATGCAGGCAATAGGGCCAAATTTATTGTGCCACTTGAAATGGGGGGCCTTTTTCGGATAGAATGACCCTATCGCTGAGTTAAGGCAACTTGCAGGGCGATTCATAAATTCTGCTAAAGCGTCGCCGTTGTATTTCCTGGCACGTCGAGTTGTCCCATAGATCGTGTTAATTTTTTAAAGGAATATGCAATGGCAAATGATTACTTCTTTACCTCAGAATCCGTTTCTGAAGGCCACCCCGATAAAGTAGCAGACCAGATTTCTGATGCCATCTTAGATGCTATCTTGGCTCAAGACCCAACAGCACGTGTTGCTGCAGAGACTTTGTGCAACACCGGCTTAGTTGTTCTTGCTGGTGAAATCACAACGAATGCAAACGTCGACTACATCCAGGTAGCGCGCAATACTTTGCGTGAAATTGGTTACGACAATACCGACTACGGCATCGATTACAAGGGTTGTGCTGTATTGGTTGCTTATGACAAGCAAAGCCCTGATATTGCTCAAGGTGTCGATAAAGCCCATGATGACGGCCTAGATCAAGGTGCTGGCGACCAAGGATTGATGTTTGGATACGCTTGCGATGAAACGTCAGAACTCATGCCTTTGCCAATTCACTTGTCACATCGCTTGGTAGAGCGTCAATCTCAATTGCGCCGTGATGGCCGTTTGACTTGGCTCCGTCCCGATGCCAAGTCACAAGTAACCTTGCGCTATGTGGATGGTAAGCCCGACTCTATTGATACGGTGGTGTTGTCTACTCAGCACGATGAAGAAATTTCTCTCGAAAAATTGCGTGAAGCGGTTATCGAAGAAATCATCAAACCTGTGTTGCCAAAGCATTTGGTTAAAGGTGCAATCAACTTCTTGGTTAACCCAACCGGTCGTTTTGTCATCGGCGGCCCACAAGGTGATTGCGGTTTAACGGGCCGCAAAATTATTGTGGACACCTACGGTGGCGCAGCACCTCACGGCGGCGGCGCATTCTCCGGCAAGGATCCCTCGAAGGTTGACCGCTCTGCTGCATACGCTGGACGTTATGTTGCTAAGAACATCGTTGCCGCTGGTTTAGCAAGCAAGTGCTTGATTCAGATCTCTTACGCAATTGGCGTAGCTAAGCCAACTTCAGTGATGGTGAGCACCTTTGGTACGGGCAAGATCTCTGACGAGAAGATCGCTCAATTGGTATCTGAGCATTTCGATTTGCGTCCAAAAGGTATCGTCAAGATGTTGAATCTCTTGCGTCCGATTTATCGCAAAACTGCTGCTTATGGACACTTTGGTCGTGAAGAGCCTGAATTTACTTGGGAGCAATGTGACAAAGCCCCTGCGTTACGTGCAGCAGCAGGGCTGTAAGCAGTAATTCGAAGTATTGAAGCCAAATATGGCGAAATTGATTACAATTTCGCCATACCTTCAAGGAGCGTTGCAAGGAGTGCTGAGAACCGGCACTTCCCAGGCTTGAGGGGAGTGGACTCCTATATGGAGTTTGCTAATTGCAACTGCGCTCGCTAACCCATGGTTCAATGGCTAGCGAGTTTCTACTCCAGCATTGGATCGTATTTAGCTGGAGCATTCATGAGTATCGTTTTCGATTTAAACCATTTTGTAGCAACGCGTTGCGCGATTGCGGATATTTCTTTGTCCGAGTTTGGCCGTAAAGAAATTGCCATTGCTGAAACGGAAATGCCGGGCCTGATCGCCATTCGCGATGAGTTCGCTGCGCAGCAACCATTGCGTGGCGCACGTATCACTGGCTCATTGCACATGACCATTCAAACAGCAGTATTGATCGAGACTCTTGAGGCTCTCGGCGCTGAAGTGCAATGGGCTTCTTGCAATATTTTTTCAACTCAAGATCATGCTGCTGCTGCTATTGCTGCTAACGGTACACCAGTATTTGCGATTAAAGGCGAAACTCTTGAGCAGTATTGGGATTTCACGCATCGCATTTTTGAGTGGGCTGACGGCGGTTACACCAATATGATTTTGGACGATGGTGGCGATGCGACTTTGTTATTGCATCTTGGCGCCCGTGCTGAAAAAGATCAAGCTTGCTTAAACCATCCAACTAGCGAAGAAGAAACTATTTTATTTGCGGCTATCAAAAATAAATTAGAGCAAGACCCAACTTGGTACTCCACTCGCTTAGAAAAAGTAAAAGGCGTTACTGAGGAAACTACTACAGGCGTACATCGCTTGTATCAAATGTTTGCTAAGGGCGATTTGAAATTCCCAGCAATCAATGTAAATGACTCCGTTACGAAGAGCAAGTTTGACAACCTCTATGGTTGCCGCGAGTCTTTGGTTGATGCGATCAAGCGCGCTACTGATGTGATGGTTGCCGGTAAGGTTGCAGTCGTTTGTGGCTATGGCGACGTAGGCAAAGGATCTGCTCAAGCGTTGCGCGCCTTGTCGGCTCAAGTGTGGGTTACTGAAGTAGATCCTATCTGTGCATTGCAAGCGGCCATGGAAGGCTATCGTGTGGTGACTATGGACTACGCTGCTGATAAAGCGGATATCTTTGTTTCAGCAACGGGTAATTACCATGTGATTACCCATGATCATATGGCGAAGATGAAAAATCAAGCCATCGTCTGCAATATTGGTCACTTCGATAACGAGATCGATGTTGCGGGTATCGAGAAGTATCAGTGGGAAGAAATCAAGCCACAAGTAGACCATGTGATTTTTCCAGCAGTTAATGGCTTGCCTGAAAAGCGCATCATCATTTTGGCTAAGGGGCGTTTGGTAAATCTGGGTTGCGGTACAGGCCACCCTTCTTATGTGATGAGCTCATCTTTTGCAAACCAGGTAATTGCGCAGATTGAGTTGTGGGGTGCTGTTGGCACATCTAAATACCCCATCGGTGTTTACACCTTGCCTAAGCATTTGGATGAAAAAGTGGCACGTTTGCAGCTCAAGACACTGAACGCACAGTTAACCGTTTTGTCTGATCAGCAAGCCTCTTACATTGGTGTAACGAAGGAAGGCCCATACAAGGCTGACCACTATCGCTATTAATCCACTGCATTGTTAAATAGATACCTAGGCCCAAGATCATGGAATTAAGCGTCGAATTCTTCCCTCCCAAAACACCTGAAGGTGAGAACAAGCTGCATTTGGTGCGCGAGCGTTTAAGTGAATCACTTAAGCCCGCGTTTTATTCCGTGACTTTTGGTG
>CAIKGX010000123.1 GCA_903827075.1 uncultured beta proteobacterium
CCAGACCAATTCCTATGGCCATAGCAACAAAAATCCAAACCGTTAAATACCGATCTAAAAAGGAGAGTTTTTTACTGATTGTGCTCATGCGTTTGTATGAATTTCTTTCAACCTTAATGAATCTAACTTTTCCAACGGCATCGCGGCCAAAATATCAATTCGCTTTTTAAGGCCATTCATCACCTCAACAAAGGCAGTTTTCTTTTCCAAGTCAGTACCCTGTACTAACGAGGGATCAGGAAAGCCCCAATGGGCTGTCGCTGGTTGGCCTGGCCAAAATGGGCACTGCTCTCCAGCGGCGTTATCGCAAACAGTAATAATGAAATCCATCTTAGGCGCATTGGGCTCTCCAAATACATCCCAGCTTTTGGATTTAAGTAAAGCGCGATCCATGCCAAGCTCAACAGCTAGATCTGCAGCAATAGGATTAACGCTCGTGCCCGGTGTAGAGCCAGCAGAAAAGCCTTTAAATTTACCGCTGAAATGAGTCGAGGCTATTGCCTCCCCAATAATGGAACGTGCAGAATTATGGGTACATAAAAATAGGATGTTGTATTGCTTCATAGTGATTTCACCTTTTTAGAAGATTTAGTTGGTATACATAACTTCCCACCGCAACAGTTATCGAGTAGAAAATGGCTTAACTCTTGAACTATGTCTGCATTGGGTCGATAAATCAGATTGCGGCCATTGCGCTCTACCGTAATCAAATCAGCCAAATACAGTTCCTTTAGATGAAAGCTGAGGGTGGCATTAGGAATGCCCAGCATTTCATGAATCTGTGAAGGCATAAGGCCTGTATCGCCTTTTTGAACGATCAGACGATAGACATTCAAACGCGACTCCTGGCCTAGGGCAAGGAAGGCTTGTATGGCTTGGGCATTTTTCATATTTCCATGATAATCGAAATAATGTGACAAACTAATGACATACATCAAACAAGGGGCGCCCTTTTCTTGTCACAATGTAACTATAAATTGATGGAACCAATCAGGAGTCTCTATGAAAACAATTCAAGTGTATGACCCAGCAATGTGTTGCAGCTCAGGAGTATGCGGCGTCGATGTTGACCAAGCCTTGGTCTCCTTTTCTGCTGATGTTGATTGGGCCAAGCAAAATGGTGTCCAGATTGCACGCTTTAACCTATCCTCAGAACCAATGGCTTTTGCCGATACCCAAATAGTGAGCAAGTTCTTGGAGCGATCAGGCGCTGAGGCCTTACCTTTGATTTTGGTAGACGGTGAAATTGCTTTGGCGGGTCGATACCCCACTCGTTCTGAGATTATCCATTGGGCAGGAATCACCGATCCAGTGATAGAAAAAGCCTCTTCTAATTGCTGTTCTGGTGGCAAGTGTTGTTAATGCAAAAAAGGTTTTCATGAGTATGCAATTTCTCCAGCAACCGCCACGCTTTCTGTTCTTTACAGGTAAAGGTGGGGTCGGAAAGACATCAATTGCCTGTGCCACAGCGATTGAACTAGCTGAAGCCGGGAAAAGAGTATTACTTGTTAGCACCGATCCAGCATCGAATGTGGGTCAGGTATTTGGTGTAGCTATTGGTAATCACATTACGCCCATACCAGCAGTCATGAATTTGTCCGCCTTGGAGATTGATCCCCAAGCCGCAGCGCAGCTATATCGTGAAAAAATAGTAGGCCCTGTGCGAGGAAAATTGCCTGATGCCGTAGTGAGGGGAATTGAAGAGCAGCTCTCTGGGGCATGCACTACTGAGATCGCAGCTTTTGATGAATTTACCGCACTACTCACCGATGATCAGCTGACCGAAGATTATGACCATGTCATTTTTGATACCGCCCCTACTGGGCATACTATTCGTCTCTTACAGCTCCCGGGCGCCTGGAGTGGTTTTTTAGACGAAGGTAAAGGGGATGCCTCTTGCCTAGGCCCTCTCGCTGGCTTGGAGAAGCAACGCACTCAATATAAAGAAGCTGTGGATGCTTTGGCAAATCCAATACGCACGCGTTTAATCCTCGTAGCGAGAGCGCAAGCCTCCACATTACGCGAGGCTGCCCGCACCCATGAAGAGCTTGCTGGCATTGGGCTATCCAAACAATATTTAGTGATTAATGGTGTTCTGCCAAACAGCGAAGCTACGCAAGATCCTCTTGCGGCTGCAATTTATAGCCGAGAGCAAGCAGTACTTAGCAGTATTCCTGAGGCGCTGCAATTATTGCCAAAAGACATGATTGAATTAAAGCCCTTTAACTTAGTTGGTTTGGATGCATTACATCTCTTACTTAAAGACCAGCTTGTATTAGCTGATGCTTCCGCCTTCCAGGCGATCACTCTAAAGGCACCAAACTTATCTACCCTCGTTGACGACATTGCCAAAGATGGTCATGGCCTAGTAATGACCATGGGCAAAGGCGGGGTTGGTAAAACTACGATTGCTGCTGCCATTGCTGTTGAGCTGGCCCATCGTGGATTGCCAGTTCATCTCACTACCTCTGATCCAGCCGCTCACATCAATGAAACCTTGAATGGCGTCATGGAACATCTTACGGTGAGTCGCATCGATCCCCATGCTGAAATTGAGAGATATCAACAGCATGTGATGCAAACTAAGGGTGCAAATCTAGATGATGCGGGCCGCAAGCTCTTGGAAGAAGATTTACGCTCTCCCTGCACAGAAGAGATTGCGGTGTTTCAAGCGTTCTCCAGAATTATTCGCGAGGCAGGTAAAAAGTTTGTAGTCATGGATACCGCCCCTACTGGACATACCTTATTACTACTAGATGCTACGGGCTCCTACCATCGCGAGATTGAACGTCAAATGGGCAAAACGAATACCCACTACACCACGCCCATGATGCAACTGCAAGACCCTAAACAAACTAAAGTATTGCTCATTACCCTTGCAGAAACTACACCCGTGTTAGAGGCAGCGAACCTCCAGACAGACTTACGCAGAGCCGGTATTGAACCTTGGGCATGGGTAGTCAATAATAGCGTTGCTGCAGCTAAGCCCCGCTCACCGTTATTGAGAAAGCGCGCACAAAATGAATTGCAGGAAATCGACTTGGTAGCAAATACCCATGCCAAGCGCTATGCCGTTCTCCCCCTGCTCAAAGATGAACCAGTTGGAGTAGAAAAGCTATTGATGCTGTCTCGGCATGAGGGCTCTTAAGGAGCGCAAAGGGATCAGATTAAAGCCAGGGATTAAATACCTTGACACCAGATTGATTAAAATCAGAAATATTTCTTGTGACGATCGTCATGCGATGTTCAATTGCTGTTGCGGCAATCATTGCATCCCTATCTGATTTAGGATTTGGCACAGGCAGACTGGCACAGCGTTTAACAACAGCCACATCCATTGGCAATACCCTCTCAGAAAATGCCGGAAGCACATGTTTACTTAACCATTTTCTTAAGACCTGACCCTGTTTCTTATCTCTCCGCTCAAGCTGTAGCACCCCTATTTCAAGTTCAAGAACGGATATAACGGAGAGAAACATCAACTCAGGGGCAGTTTCCTAAGCCCACTCTTTTACCTTAGGGTGGATTTGACTATTACCAATTTTTCTCAGTTCAGATACTACGTTTGTATCTAGCAAGTACATTACAGAAGATCCGCTAGTGGTTTGGTGAAGTTTGAGATTTTCTCAGGTGCGAAATCAATCTCACCCGCACCCTTCATGCCCACAAGATCTAAGATGTTTTTCTTTTTTCCTGTAACACGTTGATACTCCGTGAACGTCATCAAAACATGTGCTGGCTTACCTCGATCAGTAATGAATACTGGATAGGGTCTAAATTCAGGGGATTTCACCCTTTTAACTTACGCAAGGCATCAGCCATCGCATTATTGATTGGCGGTGCAGAGCGCCTATCCTCTTGGGGTTTTCTGTGCTCTTGAGGTCTCTGGGTATTTGGCCTCTTGGGTGCTCTTTGCTCATCTTTGATTGCAGCGCTGACTTTTGGCGCTTCGTCAGCTAAACGCATCGTTAAAGCAATACGCTTACGCTTTTCATCTACCTCAAGCACTTTGACCTTAACCACCTGCCCTGCTTTCACAACCGTGTGTGGGTCTTTGACAAAGGTGTTCGCCAGTGCAGAAATGTGCACTAAACCATCTTGATGAACCCCAATATCTACGAACGCACCAAAGGCTGCAACGTTCGTGACCACACCTTCTAAAATCATATCTATCTTTAGATCGCTGATCTTTTCTACACCGTCTTTAAACGTAGCGGTCGTAAACTCAGGTCGTGGGTCACGGCCCGGCTTTTCTAATTCCTTAATGATGTCGCTTACCGTTGGCAATCCAAATTGTTCATCGGCGTATTTTTCAGGATTTAAATGATTGAGGATTGCTACATCACCAATCACTTCCTTTACGCTCTTCTGGATATCCTTGAGAATCTTCTCCACCAAAGGATAGGACTCAGGATGAACAGCAGAAGCATCTAATGGATTACTGCCATTCATGATGCGTAGGAAACCCGCGGCTTGCTCAAAAGTTTTATCTCCTAAGCGAGGCACACTTCGTAAATCGGCTCTCGATTGGAATGCGCCATTGCTATCGCGATAAGCGACAATGCCTTCAGCTACGGTGCTCGATAAACCAGAAACTCTAGCCAGTAAAGGCGCAGAGGCGGTATTGACATCCACACCAACGGCATTCACACAATCTTCTACCACTGCTACTAAAGATTTAGCCAGCTGGGTTTGCATCACATCGTGCTGGTACTGACCTACACCAATCGATTTAGGATCAATCTTCACTAGCTCAGCTAGTGGATCTTGCAGACGACGTGCAATTGATACGGCGCCACGCAAAGAGACGTCCATTCCAGGAAGTTCTTTAGAAGCATATTCAGATGCAGAGTAAACCGATGCGCCCGCTTCTGACACCACAATTTTGGTAAGCTTGAGTTCTGGCTTAGCCTTAATGAGATCTTGCGCCAATTTATCAGTCTCACGCGACGCAGTGCCATTACCAATCGAGATGAGCGTTGCCTGGTGTTTCTCTGCCAGCTTACCGAGAGTATGAAGCGATCCATCCCAGTCGTTCTTAGGTTGATGGGGGTAAATAACCTCGGTATCTACTACTTTTCCGGTGGCGTCAACTACGGCTACTTTGACGCCCGTACGCATGCCGGGATCTAAGCCGATGGTAACGCGTGGACCAGCTGGTGCAGCCAATAGTAAAGCTTTGAGGTTGCGCGCAAATACATGAATCGCTTCAGTTTCAGAGCGCTCACGTAAAGCACTCATAAGCTCAGACTCTAAGTGCATTGAGCACTTGATGCGCCAGGTCCAGCGTACGGTTTCTGATAACCACTGATCAGCTGGGCGACCTTCATTCTTGATCGTAAATTGATTGGCGATGCGGGATTCACATGGATTATGCGGCGCATCCCATTTGGGCTTTTCTTCTTCAGTATCTAGACGTAAATTAACCATCAACATTTGCTCGCGTCGACCTCTAAATAAAGCTAAGGCCCGATGCGAAGGAATCGCTTTAATGGGTTCAGAATAGTCAAAGTAATCAGCAAACTTCTCGCCTTCTTGCTCTTTGCCGGCAATGACTTTAGATTCGACTACGCCATGATCTTGCAAATAGCTTCTAAGTGACTGCACTAAACCTGGATCTTCTGCAAAACGCTCCATCAAAATTTGGCGTGCACCTTCAAGCGCAGCTTTAGTATCTAGCACCCCAGGGTTATCACCTTGATCTGAGGTAAATGCTTCCTGAATATATTTAGCCGCCTCCATTTCGGGCTGAAGCATTGGGTTGCCCAGTAAATCATTGGCCAATGGCTCTAAACCTGCCTCTAAGGCGATCTGTGCCTTGGTGCGGCGCTTGGGCTTAAATGGTAAATATAGGTCCTCTAAGCGGGTTTTATCTTCCGCCAGCATGATGGCCTTGAGTAACTCTGGCGTCATCTTTCCTTGCTCTTGGATAGAAGCCACAATCGTCTTGCGACGATCCTCTAACTCCCTTAAATAACTCAGGCGCTCTTCTAAAAGACGCAACTGCACATCATCTAAGCCACCAGTTGCTTCTTTACGATAGCGCGCAATAAAAGGGACAGTGGCCCCTTCGTCCATTAAGGCTACGGCCGCTGCTACTTGGGCAGGTTTAGCGGAGAGTTCTTTGGCAAGGCGTTGTTCAATCGATGGCAGCATGAAATAAATAATTTACTTAAGAATTTGGAAGATGGGCTTCAAGGAAAAACAAGAGCCACCCGCAGGTGACTCTGGTTTTGCTAGCAGAATGAAGTACTAAACGACTACGAGCGATTACTCGCGGGAAGCCTTCTTACGATCATGCTCTTTCAAGTAACGTTTACGAACACGCACACTCTTAGGTGTGACTTCAACTAATTCATCATCACTGATGAATTCAACTGCGTATTCCAAAGTCAAATCGATTGGCGTTACCAAACGAACTGCTTCATCAGTGCCTGATGAGCGCACGTTGGTTAATTGCTTGCCTTTAATAGGATTCACAACCAAATCATTATCACGGCTATGAATACCAATGACCATGCCTTCATAGACTGGGTCGCCATGTTTTACGAACATACGGCCACGATCTTGTAGCTTCCAGATAGCGTAAGCAACTGCTTCGCCATCATCCTGGCTAATCAATACGCCGTTATGACGCTCACCCAAAATACCATCTTTAGCAGGGGCATAAGAATCGAAGGTATGACTCATCAAACCGTTACCACGAGTCATGGTCATGAAGTCGCCTTGGAAACCAATCAAGCCACGCGCAGGAATGCGGTACTCAAGACGGGTACGACCCTTGCCATCGCTCACCATATCTTGCAGCTCACCTTTACGCTTGCCCAAGTCTTCCATTACAGCGCCTTGAGTAGCATCTTCTACGTCAACTGTTAAGTTCTCGTATGGCTCCATCTTGACACCATTCTCTTCGTGGAATACCACGCGAGGACGGGAAACCGCCATCTCATAGCCTTCACGACGCATGGTTTCAACCAAGATAGTCAGGTGCAACTCTCCACGGCCAGACACTTCAAATACAGTGTCGTCATCAGTTTCTTTTACCCGCAAAGCCATATTAGATTTGAGCTCACGATCCAAACGTTCGCGAATCTGACGGCTAGTCACAAACTTACCTTCTCGACCTGCAAAGGGGCTGGTGTTCACCATGAAGTTCATGGTTAAGGTTGGCTCATCAATCTTGAGCATTGGCAATGCATCTGGTTTATCAACCGCACACACAGTAGTACTAATGGCTAATTCTTCAATACCGTTAATCAATGCGATATCGCCAGCAATGGCTTCGTCAACGATTTCGCGCTCTAAGCCTTTGAACTTTAATACCTGATTAATACGACCTTTAAATGGCACGCCATCGGGGCCATTTAAGCAAATGACTTCCATACCCGCTTTAACGCGACCACGGTTCACACGGCCAATACCAATCTTGCCTACGTAGCTGTTGTAGTCGATAGAGGAAATCTGGAATTGCAAAGGACCATCTGGATCATCATCACGGACAGGAACATGTTCTAAAACTGCATCAAACAATGGGCGCATATCGCCTTCACGAACATCTTCCGTTAAACCAGCATAGCCATTAAGACCAGATGCATAGATCACAGGAAAGTCGAGCTGTTCTTCAGTAGCGCCGAGCTTATCAAACAATTCAAAAGTAGCGTTGATCACGTAATCACAACGAGCGCCTGGACGATCAACCTTGTTAACCACCACAATAGGCTTCAAACCTAGGGCTAAGGCTTTCTTAGTCACAAAGCGGGTTTGTGGCATTGGGCCTTCAACTGCATCAACCAAGAGCAATACACCATCAACCATAGAGAGCACACGCTCTACTTCACCACCGAAGTCTGCGTGTCCTGGTGTGTCCACAATATTGATGTGTGTGCCGTCATATTCAACTGCACAGTTCTTGGACAGAATAGTAATGCCGCGCTCTTTTTCCAAATCATTTGAATCCATGACACGTTCGGTCATTTTTTCATTTGAACGGAATGTGCCAGATTGGCGCAAGAGTTGGTCAACCAAAGTAGTTTTACCGTGGTCAACGTGGGCGATGATGGCGATATTACGAAGTGCGCGTTTAGTCATGTGAAGCTTCTAAAGTTAAGAATGGGTTTAAAAATATGAATTCTGGTGAGGAAAGATTAATCAGTAAATAAGTCAAATCGGTTAATGGGCCGAAGAAATCAAACGCTTGGGATGCAAGACCCCAGAGCGCCAATCAGCGGTGCCAATAAAGTTATGGGGGGCAGCGGTAGCACGATAAATTCGTACTAAAGCTTCTATAGGAGGTAAATTCAGAGGAACGCGTTGGCCCATTTCTAAACGCTTTGCTTGCTGCTCATCTACTGTAAGGTGTGGCAATGTTTGCAATAGAGCGTCCACCGGCAGAATATAAGTCGAGCTATCTTGTAGGCCTTGCTGAATAGATTCAATCGTAAATGCTTGTTCGAGAGTGAGGTGCCCTACTTCGGTACGGCGTAAACCTACTAAGTGCGCACCACAACCTAAAACTTTGCCTAGATCTTCAGCTAGCACACGGATATAAGTGCCTTTGCTGCAGCTCACTTCTAAAGTAGCTTCAGGCCAATTGATCTTAGTCCAACGAATCTGGTGAATAGTGATGTCACGTGGAGCACGCTCTAACTCAACACCGGCGCGAGCATATTCATATAAAGGTTTGCCATCTCGCTTAAGCGCGGAATACATTGGTGGCACTTGGCTAATCGGTCCCGTAAATTGAGGCAGTAATGCATTCAGTGCCAACTCCAGCGCGGCCTCATCAGCAAATACTGGCAAGGCTAACTCTTGAATAATTAAACCTTCTGCATCACCCGTATCAGTACATTGACCAAATTTGACTTGGGCAATATAGGTTTTATCAGCCTCTAATAAATCTTGGGAATACTTCGTTGCCTCACCCAAACAGATAGGCAGCAAGCCTGTGGCCATGGGATCTAAAGTTCCGGTGTGACCCGCTTTTTCTGCATTTAAAGCACGCTTGACCGCAGTTACTGCGCCTTGCGAGCTCATGCCAGCAGGCTTATCAAGCAAGACTACACCGTCGATCCGAGTAGCCATGACTTATTGAGTCTCGTCTTTAGGATCGCTGTGGTCACTACGGTCACTATCCACTGCTTCATCGATCAAGCGTGACATTTCAATGCCATGCTCTAAAGAGCTATCAAAATGGAAATGCAAGGTGGGCACAGTATGAATATGTAAACGTTTAAATAACAAAGAATGTAAATAACCTGCCTTATCTTGTAGCGCTTTCAGTGCTACCTCTGGCTCAGCGCCCAAAACAGAGAAAAACACTTTAGCGTGTGCTAAATCTGGCGTGAGTTCAACACTTTGCAAAGTAATTAAACCTAAACTAGGGCTACGCAATTCACGAGGAATGAGCTCGGCCAGATCTCGCTGTATTTGATCGGCGAGACGCTGGTTACGATGCGGGCTAGTTTTTTGCATACAGTGACTTAAGGCGCTTTACAGTGTTCTAGCTACTTCAGTAACTTCGTAGGCTTCGAGTTGATCACCCTCTTTGATATCGTTAAAGCCTTTTAATGACAGGCCGCACTCAACACCAGCACGAACTTCTTTTGCGTCATCTTTGAAGCGCTTGAGGGAATCTAATTCGCCTGTCCACACTACGATGTTATCGCGCAAGAGACGGACGCTAGATGTACGTTTGACCACACCATCAAGCACCAAGCAACCTGCAATCGCACCCACTTTAGATACTAAGAAGACTTGACGAATCTCCACCATACCGGTGATTTCTTCTTTCTTATCTGGTGTCAACATGCCACTTAAAGCAGCCTTCACTTCGTCAACTGCGTCATAAATAATATTGTGATAGCGAATATCTACGCCATTATTTTCAGCTAATTTACGCGCGGCACCATCTGCACGAGAATTAAAGCCAATGATGACTGCCTTGGAAGCAACTGCTAAATTCACGTCGGTTTCAGTAATACCGCCAACGCCGGCATGAACGATTTGAACCTTCACTTCTGGCGTAGACAACTTCTGTAAGGACTGTGATAGAGCTTCTTGTGAACCCTGAACATCTGCCTTGATGATGAGAGGTAATAATTTCGCCTCAATCGCACCCTCTTCCATGTTTTCCATCATGGTTTCCAGCTTGAAGGCTTGTTGTTTAGCCAACTTCACATCGCGGAACTTACCTTGACGGAAAAGTGCAATTTCACGCGCTTTACGCTCATCAGGAACCACTTGCACTGACTCACCAGCTGCAGGCACTTCAGATAAACCTTGAATCTCTACCGGAATAGATGGCCCAGCTTCATTACAAGCTTTACCGTTCTCATCTAACATCGCACGAACACGACCGTAGGTAGAGCCTGCCAACAACATATCGCCACGTTTCAGTGTGCCGGATTGAACCAGTACGGTTGCGACAGGGCCGCGACCCTTATCCAAACGCGCTTCAATCACAAGTCCTTGTGCTGGTGCAGCTCTAGGTGCTTTGAGCTCCAAGATTTCTGCTTGCAAGAGAACGTTCTCGAGCAATGCATCAATACCTTCTCCTGTTTTTGCAGAGACTGGAATAAATGGCACATCACCACCGTATTCTTCTGGAACAACCTGCTCGGCAACCAATTCTGTCTTCACGCGATCTGCATTGGCTTCTGGTTTATCAATCTTGTTAATTGCAACAACAATTGGAACACCAGCTGCTAATGCATGGTGAATTGCTTCTTTGGTTTGTGGCATGACGCCATCATCAGCAGCAACTACCAAAATAACGATATCGGTAGCCTTAGCACCACGAGCGCGCATCGCCGTAAAGGCTTCGTGACCAGGGGTATCTAAGAAGGTAATCATGCCGCGCGGTGTTTCTACGTGGTAAGCACCAATGTGCTGAGTAATACCACCAGCTTCACCAGTAGCTACTTTTGCCGCACGAATCTTATCGAGTAAAGATGTCTTGCCATGGTCAACGTGACCCATCACTGTAACGACTGGTGGACGTGATAACAATTCTGCATCGTGTCCTGCAGTGCCAAGATCTAAATCAGGGTCTTCTAATTTTGCAGCATGGGCAACGTGGCCCATCTCTTCCACGATGATCATGGCCGTATCTTGATCTAAGATCTGGTTGATCGTGACCATTTGACCCATGCCCATTAAGAGCTTAATAACTTCAGCGCTCTTCACAGCCATTGCGTGAGCTAACTCAGCAACAGTAATGGTTTCTGGAACATTGACATCATGAACGACCTTCTCAGTTGGTACCTGGAAGTTGGTATCTGTATTTGCTTCAGCAATTTGACGTTGCTTTCTGCGTCCGCCGCCAGAGCGCCAGCCGCCCACACCGCCCATATTATCGCCACGGGTCTTCAGACCACCAGACTTCTTAGCGCCTTCTTCTTTCCATGTGGATGATGTCTCTGCAGACTTAATCGTCTTAGCGCCAACTTTGGCAACCACTTTTTTCTTATCGTCAGCACCTTCAACCTTGGCGGGTTTGTGTAGAGTGCCTTTTTTCGCTTCTTCAGCAGCAACTTCACTTGGCGCCTTGAGAACACGCGCAGGCGCACTCATCATGTCACGAATCGCTAGCGCTTCAGCTTCAGCTGCAGCACGGCGTTTGGTGATATCGGCTAATTGCGCTTTGTTTGTATCGGCTAAATCTTTTGCTGCTTTATCTGTCTTGGCTTTTTTATCTGCTGCTGCAGCCGCTGCGGCCACTGCTGCAGGTGCTTCACCAGCTACTTGGACTTCTTTTTCGGGTACAGGCACAGCTGCAACTGCTGCTGCAGCCACTTCTTTTTCACGCGCCTCTTCAGCGGCTTTCATTTCTGCCTCTTGACGAGCCAATAATTCGGCTTGACGAGTCGCCTCAGCAGCGCGCTTTTCTAATTCCTCTTCAGAAAGAATTGACTTTGCTGGTGCAGTAGCGACAGCAACCTTAGCAGGAACCTCTTCCACCTCAGGGGCTTCAGGAGCTTCATCACCACGCTTTACAAGTACACGCTTCTTACGTACCTCAACCTGAACTGTACGAGTACGTCCAGCAGAATCAGCCTGACGAATCTCCGAGTTCTCACGTTTGATCAAAGTGATCTTTTTGCGATTGCCCGCATCTGCATTACCGTGCTCTTTTTGCAAATGCTCAAGCAGGACAGTTTTGTCCTTTTCGGTAATGCTATCGTCCTCAGAACCTTTATCGATCCCAGCCGCCTTCAATTGCTCCAAGAGGTCAGGCGCAGTCCGTTTTAATTCTTTAGCGAGTACTTTTACTGTTGTTGCCATGCACTACTTCCTCTCATGAAGTAAACCAATGTTCGCGCGCTTTCATGATGAGCGTTTTCGCAGTTTCTTCGTCAATTTGTGTCGCCTCAACTAGCTCATCAACAGCCAGTTCAGCTAAGTCGTCACGGGTGTGAACTTGATTGTCAGCAAGCTTAGCAATCAATTCAGTGGTCATTCCCTCTAGGGAACGCAAATCTTGTGAGACTTCGCCAACGCGCTCTTCTTTAGCCAATTCCATGGTCAACAAAGAGTCACGCGCACGAGTACGCAATTCATTTACGGTATCTTCATCAAAAGAATCAATTTCTAACATCTCAGAAAGGGGTACATAAGCAACCTCTTCCAAAGTATTGAAACCTTCCTCAATCAAAATATCGGCAACTTCTTGGTCAACATCCAATTTATCCATGAATAATTGACGTACAGAAGCAGCTTCTTTTTCAGTTTTTTCAGCAGACTCTTCAGGAGTCATGATGTTGATCTGCCAGCCAGTCAATTCACTAGCTAAGCGAACGTTCTGTCCGCTACGGCCAATCGCGATTGCCAGATTTTCTTCATCAACCACCACATCCATGGCATGGCGCTCTTCGTCAACCATAATGGAGGAAACTTGGGCAGGAGCTAAAGCACCAATGACGAACTGCGCTGGATCTTCAGACCACAACACAATATCCACTGCTTCACCAGCAACTTCATTACGCACTGCTGTCACGCGAGTTCCGCGCACACCGACGCAAGTACCAATTGGATCGATACGCTTGTCATAGGTAATCACAGCAATCTTGGCGCGAATACCAGGGTCGCGAGCAGCGCCCTTAATCTCTAATAAACCCTGCTCCATTTCTGGAACTTCATTCTCAAACAATTTAATCAAGAAATCAGGGCAGGTACGGGAAAGTTCGATCTGTGGGCCACGGGCTTCACGATCTACCTTCAGAATGTAAGCGCGTACGCGGTCGCCAGAACGCAAATTCTCTTTTGGAATCATTTGGTCACGACGGAGCAACGCTTCTACGCGGCCAGATTCAATAATCAGACCATTCTTATCAGCCCGTTTGACGGTACCGGTCATGACTTTTTCGCCACGCTCAAGGTAGTCGTTCAGAATCTGCTCACGCTCAGCATCACGAATACGTTGCAAGATCACTTGCTTAGCTGCTTGCGCGCCGATACGACCGAAAGCTAAAGATTCGATTTGCTCTTCAATGAAATCACCCACTTCCATATCAGTCAATTGCTCTTGAGCTTCAAACTGCAAGATCTCTTTATCTGGCTCTTGTAAACCGGCTTCATCAGGAACAACCAACCAACGACGGAAGGTTTCGTATTCACCAGATTCACGATCAATCGCTACACGAATATCCACATCTTCGGTTGGATAGCGCTTCTTAGTGGCCGATGCCAGCGCCATCTCTAGTGCCTCGAACACAATTTCACGATCAACGTTCTTTTCACGCGCTAAGGCGTCTGCCAACATGAGAACTTCTCGACTCATGACTTTCTTCCTTTGAAATCAATAACAGGGACCAACCGAGTCTTATCGACCTCGGCTAAAGAAAACTCCAATTGAGACTCGGTGCCATCGGCACCTTCAAACAACAAACCAAACTTGGCATCTGGTGATTGAATGTCACCAGTGAGCAAGCCTTGTAAAACACCACGAAACTTCTTGCGCTCACCTACGGCAACACGCAACTTCAAATCTACTTCCATTCCAGAAAAGCGCTCGTAATCCGCAGCGGACTTCACAGGACGATCTAATCCCGGAGATGAAATCTCTAAGCGCTCAAAGGGAATATTTTCAACCGGCAATGTATAGCTCAGTTGATGACTCACCTTTTCGCAATCCTGCACGTTAATCAAACG
>CAIKGX010000124.1 GCA_903827075.1 uncultured beta proteobacterium
AGATAAAGTGAAAAAGGGCGATGTATTTGTAGTTGAGCACGCTCAAGCTATTGCCGTAGGTTTGACTGCAGTTGCTAAAGATGCCAAGCCAGGCGTTTCTGGTGTGCGTTCAGTAGTGATCTCTGGAAAAGGATCAGCTAAGCCATTTGAAGAAACTACCGATACTATTTATGCTACTGTAAAAATTAGCACCATTGATGCTAAAACACGTATCGTGACATTCACATTGCCAAGTGGTGAGAAGCAAAAAGTAAAAGTAGATCAAAGCGTTCTCGGTCTTGAGAAATTCAAAGCCGGTGATGATGTGATGGTAGAGTTTATTGACGAGACAGCGATTGGATTTGTTACTCCAGCTAAGAAGTAATTTCATATTGAGTATTTAAGCTTTTCTGATATGCAAAAGGCCCGCGATGCGGGCCTTTTTTATTGAAGTGAAGAAGACAGGAGAAATGAATACCCCCTCATAACTAAGCGCTTTTTGCCACCATGACATCAGAGGCTTTGATGACAGCCCAGGCTTGATCGCCTACCTTGAGATTCAATTCATCGACCGCTTCATTGGTAATCGATGCAGTCACAATATGCCCGCCACCAATATCTAATTTCACATGCGAGGTTGTTTGTCCCATTTTGAGCTCAACAACCGTACCATTAAGGGTGTTACGTGCGCTGAGTTTAACTTTTAGTTCCATGATTTCTCCTAGTGGACGTACTGTTTTGCGTATGTAGCATCATTATAGAGAGACTCCTTGTATTGGGTTTTTCCATAGTTGCGAATAATGGTCTGGCCCTCATCAGAGGCAACAAATTGGATAAATTTGACCGCAACATCCCGATTGGCTGTCGCACCCACTGGAGCTGCTAGCGCATCATAGGTATTGACCAAATAAGGGTCTCCGCGATACAGGATCTGCAATTGGGGGGCAATATTCTTTTCGGCAACCCAGGTACTGCTATCAGTCATGAAGTATGCCTTTTCGGCATTAGCTCTTTTGAGTGAGGCGGTCATAAAGTCATTGGTCACAATGTACCAATTTCCTTCGGGAGTGATACCCACTTTTTTCCAGATATCCATTTCTTTTTGATGTGTACCTGACTTATCCCCACGAGAGATAAAGTTAGATTGAGATTGGGAAATCTTGGCATAAGCATCTGCGCCACTAGAGGCAGATTGAATTTTGGCGGGATCATTCTTTGGCCCAACAATATAAAACTCATTTGATCCAATCAGAGTGCGATCAGTCGCCCAACCTTCGGCAATGGCCTTCTTTACCGCTTCTGGGGCATGAACCATGATCATGTCTACTTGTTGTGTTTTGAGTAAGTTCATCGAGGCGCCGCTACCGGCCTTAATCCAGACTAATTGGGCACCTTCTTTTTTGTCAAAGGCCTCCCCTAGAGATTGAAGTAGACCAAGCTCCCCAGGGCTGCCTGTTGCCAATTTAAAGCTCTTGGTGCCTTTACCATAGGTAGCCTCTACTTTTGGAGGGGAGGGTTGAGTAATAGCATTTGACATACCAATCCCCATCAGAAGAGAGCAAAGAATGCCGCTAGCTATAAATGACTTATTCATCATTATTTTTTGGCGTTAGGGAAGAAGAGCTGTTCGCCGCCAACTTGGTAACTTGCAATGACATCTTGCCCATTCTTGGAGACTAGCCAGTCAATGAAAGCTTGGCCTTCTACTTTTTTCACATTAGGGTATTTGGCTGGGTTGACCAACATTACACCGTATTGATTAAAGAGTTTGGGGTCACCTTGAACCAGAATGACTAAATCACCGCGATTTTTAAAAGTAAGCCAAGTGGCGCGATCTGACAAGATGTAACCGTTCATCGCAGAGGCAGTATTTAAAGCTGGGCCCATGCCAGAACCGGTTTCTTTGTACCAGGTCTTGCTTGGGGATACTTCAATGCCAGCAGCTTTCCAGTAGCGCAATTCAGCGGCATGGGTGCCACTTTTATCACCGCGGGATACAAAGGGAGCGCTTGAGCTAGCAATCTTTTGAAATGCCACCTGGATATCTTTACCGCCTGCAATTTTGGCTGGATCAGACTTAGGTCCAATAAGTACAAAGTCGTTGTACATCACTTCATTGCGCTGAGTAGCAAAACCTTCGCTGACAAATTTCTCTTCGGCAGGCTTGTCATGAACAAATACGACATCGGCATCGCCACGACGACCAATATCTAATGCCTGACCTGTTCCAACGGCAACCACTTTTACATCAATGCCCGTCTTCATTTTGAAGATAGGGAGGATAAAGCCAAATAAGCCAGATTGCTCTGTGGAGGTAGTGGATGAGACAACAATACTTTTTTCTTGCGCAAAAGTAGGGGTGCTAAATAAGCTGACTGATGCCAGCACAATTGCAAATAGACGATTGGGTGAGAATGTCATGATCTTTGGTGTCTCCTGTATGTTCAGTTAATATTTGTCATATTACAAAACATCAATATGCAAAAAATTACATATGCGAATTCAGATCAGACCAACCCTCATTTTTGGCAATAAGGCGTCAAAAGATCCTGCCATTATCGATTTGGTCTGGTTAACGGATCTATTGAAAGACATCGATAAAGGAAAAACCCTGGTTTCTGCATGTAAAAAAGCAGGACTCTCATACAGAAATGTATGGCAAAAGTTAAATGATGTTGAGGTGGCTTTGGGTTTTAAGTTGATGGATCGGGTCCGCGGCCACGGTTCTCAGCTATCTGAATATGCCAAATACCTGATTCAGTTTATAGATGACTTTGATGAAAAAACCCGCAGGCTAGGTCAGTCTAGCCTGCTGCATTTGGAGGAAGGTTTTGCTCAATTTAGGGTTAAAGCTACTAAGCAATGGCGCTTTGCCAGCAGTAGTGATCCCATTATTCAAAAAGCGGTTTTTGATATTGGTGGATTTGAGTTGAGTACTGCTGGTTCAGGTGAAGCCTTAGAGCGATTATTAAATTACGAAGTCGATATGGCTGGCTTTCATGTATCCGATCCACTGAGCTCCAAAATTATTGCTAAACGTCTGCATAAAGAAGGCATGGAAATATTTCCAGTAATGACACGTGTACAAGGCTTAATGATCGCCAAGGGAAATCCACACAATATTACCAATACAAAGGATTTGCTAAAGCCTCACCTGCGTTTTATTAATAGACAAAAAGGGTCTGGCACGAGACTTTTGCTGGATACGATCTTGACTAAAGAGGGTATTGATTTTAAAAAAATCAAAGGCTATGAGCATGAAGAATTTACCCATTCTGCTATTGCTACAGCTATTTTGGCTAAAAAGGCAGATGTAGGTATGGGTGTAAAAAGTATTGCTATGGAAAATGGTCTAGACTTTATTCAACTCAAAGAAGAAATATTCTTCTTGGCGATGGGGGAGGAGTTGGCGGCTAATCGAGATCTAGCAAAGCTGATACGCAAGATCCGATCCCTATCTGCAGATACTCCTGGTTATAAGTCAGTGGGATTAAAAAGACAAATTGCAGGATGGTTATAAACTAGGTCTCATTGTTTTTTATTAAGGCGCTTACAGTTGATACATCTGCTTCGCATCTCTCTGATCATCGCTGTCATGATGTCTCAAAACGTTTATGCGCAAACGGTTACGGTAGCCGTTGCCAGCAATATGAAGCCAGCATTCGAAGCTATTTACCAAGAGTTCAATCTCAAGCACTCTAAAGACCTACGTATTGTGTACGGCTCCTCTGGAAATTTAGCCAGCCAGATAAAGCAGGGCGCACCTTTTAACTTGTTTATTTCTGCTGATGAATTTTTCCCGACTCGCTTATTCCAAGAGGGTCTAGCAAAAGATGCTGGCGTTGTTTATGCCATTGGTCATTTAGCCCTCATCGCCAATACTGCTAGCGGAATTAAATTGAATGCGGATCCAATCCAGATTCAATCGGCCTTATCTCAGTCAAAAAAGATTGCTATTGCCAACCCCGAGTTAGCGCCTTATGGACATGCCGCAGTTCAATATCTGAAGTCCTCCAAACTATGGGAGGTATCTAAGGCCAAATTGGTTTATGGGGAGAATATTTCAGTAGCAACGATGTATGTGAGTTCTGGAGCAGCGAATGTCGGCATTACTGCCTTGTCGCTTGCCAAGGCACCTGAGCTGGCAGGCATCATACAGTTCATTCCCTTGCCGGATAGTTTGTATACACCCATTCGGCAGCGAATGATCCTCATGAAAAATTCCCCGCCTCTCGCGATGGAATTATACGAATATCTTCAGGGCCCAAGTGCAAAAATGATTTTGCTAAGGTATGGGTATTCAGTCCCTTAAGAATTCATAGCTCAGGGCTTAGACATCCACTTAAGCATGTCTTGCAGTTTTTCTTCTGGAGACTGACTCAGTTTATTGACTACACCAGCATAGTCTTCGGCTGGGCGATTCTGACTTAATTTAAATTTCCCCACCAGACTACTAATTTTGATTTCAATTCCGACGATGGCTTTGAGCATCATTTGTACATATTCTTCTGGAGCATCTTCTAATTTCCAATTGGATTGATATGTGGGCTCATGAATATTGGTCATTTCAGAAACATGCTGCCGTAACCAATTGGCATCTTCAATGATGTTTAGATCTCCCTTGGCATGCACCACTGCATAGTTCCAGGTCGGCACCACTTTTCCACTTACGGGTTTAGATGGGTACCAAGAAGGGGTGACGTAAGCATTGGGCCCATGAAACACGGCATTCAGAGTTCTATCAACTTCAGATGCCATGTGCAAAAGAGGGTTAGATTTGGCAATATGACCAAAAAGGCGCGTTTGGTCTGCGCTCAACATTAGGGGAATGTGATTAATTTCGTTATTCCCATCCAAAATGCCAATGACTGTAGCCAGAGGATATTCCTTGATAAAGGCCGCCAGAATCTGGGGGTCATCAATTTGAAAGTGCTTGGGTAAATACATGGAATCACTCGATAAAAGGATGTAATCAGTATGCCTTAAATTATGACTCCGCTTATTGCAGATTAAGCCTCTCAATCTTTAAATAGCCCATTATTTTCACCTTAGGCCCCATATTCCATAAATGATATTGATTCTCATTGGGCATATAATGAGCATTAATCCAGTAAACCAAAAAATTTAATGAATTTAGATCAGGTCAATTTAGGTAATCTGTATCGCGTTACGGGGATACATGTTCCCAAGGGTGCCCCACAAATCAAAGGGCAGCTGGAGGATATTGGATTTTTACCTGGCGAGCCGGTTGCGGTCCTAAGGAAAGGGCTGCTGGGAAAAGGGCCTTATATGGTTCGCGTTGGCGCCTCTACTTTTGCTTTGCGAAAATCTGAGGCATGCATGATTGAAGTGGAGCTAGCCCAGAGTGTCTGAAGCAAAGATCCATTTTTTTTCGAATGAGCCCATTGTTG
>CAIKGX010000125.1 GCA_903827075.1 uncultured beta proteobacterium
AAGCCCAATCCCTTAGCCATAGACACCATGGCAGAAACTAAGGAGGCATCCATACTATTCGGAAGAAGTGTCCGAATGAAGTGCGCATCAATCTTGATGTAATCAAAATTAAAGTTTTTCAAGGAGGCTAAAGATGAATAGCCCGTACCAAAATCATCCACACTAAATTTGCAGCCAGCCTCTTGAAGCATGGCAATTTTTCGCATGACGCGCTGTGACTGATTGAGCATCATGCGCTCGGTAATCTCCAGCACAACAGATTCTGCAGAAACGTGATATTGCTTTAATACATCCAACCATGCAGCAGCTGAATGTTGATTTGAATTAAATTGTGAGGCGGACACATTAATGGCTAAAGCAAAATCAGGTTTAGCCTTCAAAGAACCTAAGAAAGCAATCGCTTCACTCCAAACCCAGTCACCAATCTCCACAATTAAGCCAGACTCTTCTGCAATCTGAATAAAAGTAGATGGCAAAGCCAACTCACCATTTGACCTGCGCCATCGCAGCAAAGCTTCAGCATGCGCCATCTTGCCAGTCCTCAGATTCACAATCGGCTGATAGTAAAGTTCGAACTGTTTCTTGTCTATTGCAGCACGTAACTCCGCAATAATGCCAGCGCGGTAGGAGGCAGTAATCTGCAGGGATTGCGTAAAGTACTGATAGGTATTCCTGCCTTGAGACTTAGCTGCATACATAGCCTGATCTGCACCAAGCAACAGCATCTTGCCATCGCCACCATCATTAGGGAACATGGAGATACCCATGCTGGCGGTAACGTAAATCAATTGACCCTCAATCAAAATAGGATCAGTCAGTTTTTTAGATACCTCACGAATAATGGTATCGGCAATTTCCGGTCTATCCAGATCACCCAATAAAATCACAAACTCATCACCGCCAATACGAGCAACGGTATCTGTTTCACGCACCTCAGAACGCAAGCGTGCAGAGACTCCTTTTAATAGCTCGTCACCGAAATCATGGCCACGACTGTCATTAATATCTTTGAAATTGTCTAAATCGATATAGACGATAGCGATACTTTTATGGCTACGGACAGACTGCTTAATCAGTTGCTCAAGCCGATCAAACATTAAGCGTCGATTTGGTAACCCCGTTAAGGGATCGAAATTGGCCTGCTGATTAATGAGTTCGCGCGCCTTACGTTGATCCGTCACCTCAGAAATGAGGGCAACCCGTTGCAGCGGAATTCCTTCATGATCAAAGGTGGAGTAAATCGAGATAAACCGAAGCACTTCCTCGCCATTCTTCAGACGTAGCCATGCCTGCCCTTCCCAGCGACCCATTGCCTCTAGGGTAGTAAAGATATCAGAATAAGAGCGGGCTCCATGCTTCTTGACTAAAAAATCACTAAACGATTTTCCTTGTAAATCTAAGGCACTAAAACCAGTGAGATCTTCAAACGCCTCGTTGACCATGAGAATAGAATTCTTGGCATCCTTAATGACTACTGCCTCACCCATCGCCCGGTAAACAGCTGAGGTAACATTTAAAAGCTCAGCTGCTCGGTTAGTATCGGTCACATCCACGCCGTAAATCACCATGCGATCGGGGACAAAGAAACAGCCCCAACTAATCACACGAACAGAGCCATCTTTACAAGTAGTTTGGGTTTCATAAGGGGTAAAAGGTGCACGAGTAAGCTGAGATTGTGCAGCTCGCCGATTCCATTCCTCTTCTACTTCTTTTCTATAAACCGGATCTGGATATGCCGCAAGCCACCAAGAATTGGGGAGCAAAAAATCAGTCGCAACATAACCTAATTTTTGCGTGAAATGCGGATTAACATAATCCGTAATCTCAGATCTGAGGTCGTAAGTCGCCATCAATACAGGTGTATTGATAACAATCTGCCGAAAACGATCCTCTGACTTTGCTGCAATATCTACAGCTGCTTGCAATTTCTCATTTTTAATATTGAAACTCTCGACTACCAAGGCAACCAGCAAACCAACAGCACATAGAAGACCTAGATAGAACCAGAGCATCGTAGGGGCTGCCCTACTCATCATATTTGCGGCAAAGAAACCATTCCCATAAAAAGCACCGAGAATTGCCTGGAACAGCAGGAGTATAAATAACAACATGGCGCCTTGACGTCCAAAAAATAAACCCATGAACGCCATCGTGAATAGAAAGAAATAGCCCCTACCCGTTACATCAACATACTCTTTAAACCATCCAAAAAATACTGCCTGCCCAAAAATAAAAATCGCTATTAATATCAAACTTAAATAAATTGTTTTTTGCCTATTCCAAGATCTTGGCCAGGATCCACTCAAAATTAATAGTGCCGGCGTAACAAAGGCCATCCCAAAATAGTCGCCGGTAAACCACTTCTGATAAACAGGCCCTAAATTATCCAGCGGCATTAAATCGCCCCAGATCAAGAATTGAATATTCAGCGAAGTGCTAATCAAAGCGGCAAGCAAGCTCGCTAATAGCAAACGCATATAGTCGCCAATAGATTGAAGCTGGGGATTAAAGACGGTAAACCGAGTTAATAGCGTAGCAGCCGCCAGAAATCCACAAACCGACCCGAATGCAAGTTGCATTGCCATCAACAAATCATGGCCACCGCCCATTTCCCCAATGACTGCCCCCACAAAGATGAAGGGCCAATAACGGCAGCCTAAAGTCAGCAAGACTCCTAAACCAATGCCCGCCGGAATCCATACAGGGCTCTCACCCACCGCTCCGGAAAAGTAAGTCAATAGAAAGGTGCAAATACCCGCATAGGCAATAGACCAAAGCGAGGCCTTAATCACTGACGTTTTTGTATATAAATGCGATGATCGCGATAGGATTGAATGGATCAAGGACTGGTCAAGGGTTAGAGACGTTTCAATGGGTGTTATTAGCAAGAACTAAAGTTATAGAATGCATGATAAAAACAATGTAAATGCAATACCAGCCATTTACGTTAATTCATTGAAAATATTCAGATTATTCTTGATAAATAGTATTTATCTACTAGATATTGCCCGGCCGAAGCATCATGGCAAATGCGAAGAATATTCAGAGTGCTCTAAGAGATCAAATAGCAACT
>CAIKGX010000126.1 GCA_903827075.1 uncultured beta proteobacterium
AAACAATGCGCTTAATTCTGCTCGGTGCACCAGGTGCTGGAAAAGGCACACAGGCTCAATTCATTTGCGAAAAATTCGCCATTCCACAAATCTCCACAGGCGATATGTTGCGTGCTGCTGTAAAGGCTGGCACTGAATTGGGTATTGCTGCTAAAAAGATTATGGATGCGGGTGGCCTCGTTTCTGACGAAATCATTATTGGCTTAGTGAAAGATCGCTTAACCCAACCTGATTGCGGCAAAGGGTATTTATTCGACGGTTTCCCAAGAACGATTCCTCAGGCACAAGCAATGAAAGATGCTGGTACCGATTGATTACGTTCTCGAAATCGATGTGCCATTTGATGCCATCATCGATCGCATGAGTGGGCGTCGTGTTCATCCAGCATCCGGCCGTACTTATCACATCACCTTTAACCCACCAAAGGTGGAAGGCAAGGATGATGTTACCGGTGAAGATTTAATTCAGCGTGATGATGACAAAGAAGAAACGGTTCGCAAACGCTTGCAGATATATAACGACCAAACCCGTCCTTTGGTTGAGTACTACTCTAGCTGGGCAGCTCAAAGCAGCCCTACTGATAAAGTGAAAGCACCCGCTTATCGCAAGGTGAGCGGCACTGGTAGCGTTGAAGGCATTACCACTTCGATCTTTGATGTCTTAAAATAAATTGACATCAAAAAAAGCTTTAATTATTGGCATTACAGGTCAAGATGGTGCCTACCTAGCGAAGCATCTTCTAGCCAAAGGGTATGAAGTGACAGGGTCATCACGTGATGTGATGGCCTCCTCATTTAATAACCTGAACACGCTGGGCATTCGTGACAAACTCAAACTCATCTCTGTTTCGATTAATGACTTCAGAAGTGTTTTCAACGCCATTCAGACGTTTAATCCAGATGAGATTTACAACCTCGCAGGACAGACCTCTGTAGGTCTTTCTTTTGACCAACCAGTAGAAGCCATTGAGAGTATTGCCATTGGCACTCTCAATATTCTGGAAGTTATTCGCCTGCTAAATAAACCCGTTCGCTTTTATAACGCTGGTTCTAGTGAATGCTTTGGCGATACCGGCAATACACCCGCCAATGAAAGCACCCCTTTTGCACCACGTAGCCCTTATGCCGTAGCTAAATCTACCGCTAAATGGTTAATTAATAGCTATCGTGAGTCTTATGGTCTTTATGCCTGCACCGGAATTTTGTTTAATCACGAGTCTCCACTGCGCCCAGAACGTTTTGTAACTCAAAAGATTATTGCGGGTGCTGCAAAAATTAAGGCTGGCCAACTGAGCACGTTGCAACTGGGTAATTTAGATATTTCGCGTGACTGGGGTTGGGCTCCGGAGTATGTGCAAGCAATGTGGTTAATGATGCAACAAGACAAACCAGATGACTTTGTCATCGCCACGGGCCGCATGGAATCCCTTAAATATTTTGCCGCAAAAGCATTTGAATATTTTGACCTGGACTGGAAAGCCCATGTAGAAATTGAGCCGAGCTTTTTTAGGCCCAATGAAATTCTTTGCAGCGTTGGAGATCCCTCAAAAGCGATCAAAACACTTAACTGGAAGCGACCCACTGATATTGATGGCGTCATTCAGATGATGTGTGAAGCCCAGGCACAGAAATACCTGAAATAGCCCTCACTTTAATTCTTTGAGTGCACTCTCAAAAGATTCAATATCGGCAAAGCTTCTGTAAACCGAAGCAAAACGAATGTAAGCCACTTTATCTAGGCGTTTGAGCTCGCGCATCACCAACTCACCAACCCGCTCGCTGGGGATTACTTTTTCGCCAAGACTCATGAGTTTTTCTTCTATCCGTGCAATCGATTCATCGACAGAATCTGATGAGACTGGTCGTTTACGTAAGGCTAGCTTGATTGAGTCTGCTAATTTGGTGTGGCTGTACTCCACCCGGCTGCCGTTTTTCTTCACAATAGCGGGTAACACTAATTCCACACGCTCGTAGGTTGTAAACCGTTTATCGCACTTCGAGCAGCGACGGCGACGGCGAATCGTATCGCCCTCATCCGATACCCGGGTATCTAAAACCTGGGTATC
>CAIKGX010000127.1 GCA_903827075.1 uncultured beta proteobacterium
CGAAATTAACCCTAAACGTACATTCCCTATGAATACTCTTGGCTACTTGAAGCATGTCATCCGTGATGAAATTCGTGCTATCAAAGAGGAGATTAAGGATTCGAAACTTTTAGCGACAGTATTTTTATTGGCGTTTATTGGATTGATTATTTACTTAAAGCCGTTTCCTGATCGGCATATCTATTTTCTTACTGGTTACCCCAACTCAGATTGGAATATGCTCGCCAAATCTACAGGAGAAATACTTCATAAGAATGGAGCAGATTTTTCTGTGATTAATACTGAGGGAGCTGTAGAAAATGCAGTGAGATTAGGTGATGCAAAAGATTCCTCTAATGCAGGGTTTACTTATGGCCTAGCTTTGAGGGAATCTGAATTACAGGGAATTTACTCATTAGGAAGCGTAGGCTATGAACCAGTATGGATTCTCTATAACCAAAAGAAGACAGGTGAAATTAAAACTCTAAGCGATATTGCGCATCATAAAGTAGGTCTGGGTCCAGTCAAAAGTGGCTCTTATCGTATTGCTCAAAAGATATTTGAAGTTGTGAATATTCATGTAGATGGCGATTCTCATTTTGAGCCGGATAGCATATTAAATAATCAGACGAAGCTGAAAAGTGGTGAGATAGATGTGCTTGTCCTTGTTTCAACAAATTTAGATCCTGTAACCCAGGATTTATTGAGATCCCCCAATATTGCAGTATTTGATTTTAAAAATGCGCCTGCATTTTCAAAAAAGATAAATTCATTTATTACGCTAACCTTACCAGCTGACTCTATTAGCGTTACAAGTCATCTACCCCCAAAAGATGTTACATTGCTGGCAACCACAACTAGCCTGGTGGTGAAGCAGACCATGCATCCCGATACTCAGTTGGCCTTGTTGATGAATGTAAAAGACGCCAACCGAAATTCCCCAAACTTATTTTTTGCTAAGCGTGATGAATTCCCTGCTTATCTAGATCCATCCATTCCCATTAGCCCAGTAGCCGAGCGCTTTTATGATTATGGACCCCCACATGCAATGCAATATTTACCTTATTGGCTCGCAGGCTTTATTGATCGCACTTGGATTCTATTGCTGACCATTCTGGCGGTCTTCTATCCCTTATCTAAATTGAATGTCCACTTTAGAAAATTCCGCTTTAATTTGAGAGAAATTCCCCACTATCAGGAATTGCTAGAAATGGAGCGAAGGCTTCAACGGGGATCTCTAGCCGACACAGAAACAAGGGAGATGTTAAAGCGCTTAGATGAGATTAATACCCATGCTATCCATGGCGAAGTGCCGATTTCCGAAGAGGCGGCTTACTTTAACTTCTTGAATGCAATTTTCTTATTAAGAGTAAAAATTCAGAGTTTACTGATAACTGCTTAAAGGGGATTCAGTTTTAAAACTTAGCCTCTACCTGTACTACCAAAACCACCAGCGCCCCGACTGCTCTCAGCAAACTCTTCTACAACTTTCAGCTCTACTTGTATTACTGGCATTACTACTAATTGGGCTAAGCGTTCCATCGGCTCGAGCTTAAATGGATTGGATCCACGGTTCCAAGTGCTGACCATTAATTGACCTTGATAGTCGGAGTCGATCAAGCCAACTAAGTTACCCAGAACAATGCCGTGTTTATGGCCAAGTCCTGATCTTGGTAGGATGAATGCTGCATACCGAGGATCTTCAACAAAGATAGCTAAGCCAGTTGGCACCAGTACGGTTTGCCCTGGTGCAATCTCGATGGTTTCATCTATACAAGCGCGTAAGTCTAGGCCAGCGCTACCAGGTGTGCCATAAGAGGGCATTTGATCACGCATACGTTCATCGAGAATTTTGACTTGAAGTGTTTGCATGAGATTTCCTAAAACTGGGTATGGGAACGGAATTTAAATTTTCTTTGCGACGAGCCAAATGAGTTGGCGCGCTAGGACGAGTTTTTCTGCCCTGGGCAATTTTTTGCTACCACGTTCATCAATAATCAATAGTTGATTCAGGTCACTGCCAAACGTATCTGGTCCAATATTGCCGACAATCATCGGAATGTCTTTACGCTGACGTTTCTCATCAGCATGGGTATGCAGGTCAGTAGATTCAGCTGCAAAGCCAACGCAGTATGGGTAGAGTTTTCCGCCCTTGGTTTTCACTGTCTTTACTACATCCAGCAAAATATCAGGGTTAGCAACCAATTCAATGCTTGGGGCTTTCCCCCCTTGGCGCTTCATCTTCTCTTTAGCAGGCTTGGCAATGCCCCAGTCAGCAACGGCAGCAACCGCAAAGAAGATATCGCAGTCAGCTGAACGCATTGTAGCTGCATGCATCTCTCTAGCGCTCACGACATTGGTCCGCGTAATATTTCCTGTGGCTTCTAATGGGGTGTCTAAATCACAGGGACCTGCAATGAGATGTACTTGTGCTCCAGCCTCAACAGCAGCGCGTGCAATCGCAAAGCCCATCTTGCCCGAGCTATGGTTAGTGATACCGCGCACAGGATCGATTGCTTCAAAGGTGGGCCCGGCAGTGATAAGTACACGTTTTCC
>CAIKGX010000128.1 GCA_903827075.1 uncultured beta proteobacterium
TACAAAATGATTCGTGAGTTTTCAACTTGGCCTACTTTGACCATGGTAATTAACCAGCGACCACAAAAGTTTTTAAATACCAATCGCTTAGTGCGTGCCGGTGATATGGATATTGGGCTGCAAAAAACGGGATTTATTAATGCGGCTGGTAAATGTCTTGTGATGCAGGCTAGAGTAAACAACACGCCCTTATTGTTGGTGTTCTTAGACTCAGTAGGAACGCAATCACGCTTTGCTGACGCAGTACGTGTGCGTGATTGGTACGAGCGTTCCGGTGATCCTCAGTCGATACGCCGCTTAATGTAAGAACGCGAATGGAATAAAAGGTTAGACGCTTGACTCAACGGCTTTGGGTTTATAGCCCATGCCTTTAGAGATTTGTAGTGCCGTATCTTGAAGTGAGCGTAACCAATCGGCCTGAATGCGATCGGTAGGGGCACTCAAAGATAGACCGGCAACTAACTTACCGGTGTCATCCAAAATAGAGGCGGCAACACAACTCACGCCAAGCTCTAGTTCTTCATTATCTTTAGCGCTACCTAACTTACGCACTTGATTGAGCTCAGTTTCCAGCTTATTTAATTCGGTGATGCTATTTCTGGTGTGACCTGAAAGACCTGTTCTCGTAACATAAGCACGCACTTGGTTTGCATCATCACTGGCTAAAAAGAGTTTTCCAACAGAAGTCAGGTGTAATGGCGCACGTCCACCAATAGCGCGAACTACCTGCATTCCAGAGCGCTCGCTATAGGCGCGATCTACGTAAACGATTTCATCGCCCTGGCGTACGGAAAGATTGATCGTCTCCCCGGTGAGTTTATGCAGGGCACGCATAGGCGCTTGAGCAGCATCGCGAACCGAGAGGCGAGCCTTCACTAGATTGCCCAGCTCCAATAGCTTTAAACCCAATCGATAAGTGCCGCCATCACCACGCTCGACTAAGCGACAGGCAACTAAGTCATTCAAAATTCGATGGGCCGTAGAGGGGTGGAGCGAGGTCTGCGCAGCCAAATCCTTCAGGCTGCTAGATTCCTCATGTACAGCTAAAGCATCGAGCAAATTCATCATGCGCTCCACCACCTGGATGGCTGTTTTACCAACCTCCCCAGGAGTTTTGGGCGCTTTAATGAGTTTACTTATGGTCATAAACCATATTGTATCGATTTATTAGAATATTGCATATTATGAAACGCTATTTCACCTAAAGTTTCAATTCTTTAATCGACTTACTGTTGGTTATTTATTGCTTATGTTTTTTGCTGGGGATTAACTTATTTTCAGGGCAGCAGCACATTCATCAATAAGTGCAGGGCCTTTGTAGATAAGCCCACTATAGATCTGAATCAGGCTTGCTCCTGCAGCTATCTTCTCCTTAGCGTCAGCCCCCGACAGAATTCCGCCAACCCCAATGATGGGTAATTGATTTTGCAACCTTGCCTTAAGCGCCCTGATGACTTGAGTAGATGCCTCCCTCACAGGCGCGCCTGATAAACCGCCTGCTTCATTGGCAAATTCCATACCGCTAACGGCTTCACGCGAAATGGTTGTATTGGTGGCAATTACGGCATCAATGCCAAACTCCAGCAATAAATCAGCAATGAGATGAATGTCATCGGTATCTAAGTCCGGAGCAATCTTGAGGAATAGGGGTTTGCGAACGCCATAGCGATCACTTAAGCGCTCTCGTGCAACATCAAGTGTGCCTAGTAGAGAGCGCAGCATTTCTTCACCTTGGAGTGCGCGAAGGTGTTGAGTATTGGGGGATGAGATATTAACGGTAATGTAGGTGGCAACCTCATACACTGCTTGCATAGCTAAAACGTAGTCACTGGCTGCATTCTCAATGGGAGTACTTGCATTCTTACCAATGTTCAGACCTAGCACACCACCGTTTTGCCAAAAAGTAGAGCGGTGTACTCTAGCGACACAAGCATCAACACCATCATTGTTAAAGCCCATCCGATTAATAATTCCTTGAGCCTGCGCTAAACGAAACATTCGGGGCTTGGGATTGCCGGGCTGCGGCTTTGGCGTAACGGTACCGATTTCTAAAAACCCAAATCCCAATGCAGCGAGTGCGTCAATATGTTTACCGTCTTTATCCAAGCCGGCCGCTAAACCTACTGGATTAGGAAAGGTAATGCCGCAAAGGATTCGTGGATCAGGGGTAGGTTGTTTAATCACACATTGCAATAAACCCCAGCGTCGTGCGCGATCTAAGTTGCTGAGCGTGAGATTGTGGGCTTTTTCTGGATCAAGATTAAAAAGCCAAGGGCGTAGAAATGAGTAACTGTCCATCATGGGTAGATATTATGGCCCAATGATTGGCTGCCAGTGATCATCAATCAAACCCTCGATCGGTTGAAACTTAGCCTTATAAGACATTTTTTCACTATTTTTAATGTAATAACCCAAATAGAGGTAGGGCAGATTTAACTCCAGAGCTTGAGAAATTTGCCACAGAATGCTGTAACTACCGAAGCTCGCAGCATTTGTAGTGGTGTCAAAGAAGGTGTAAACGGAGGAAATTCCGTGTTCAAGGATATCAATCATGCTCACCATACGTAAACGTCCTGGATGGGGATCATTTGGCCCATCTCTAAATTCAACGATACGGGAGTTCACTCGACTTTGCAGTAAAAACTGCATGTACTGATCTTGGTTCTCGTGATCCATCTCACCGCCAGCATGACGTTCATTTTGGTAGCGTTGATAGAGCTGATAGTGCTCTTCCTGATAGCCTAAATTGAGGACGCGAGCTTCAAGACCAAGATGCTTTTTCCAAGCACGACGTTGACTACGGCTAGGGATGAACTCTTTGACTAATATTCTGGTGGCGGTACAGGCATTGCATTCATCACAGTAGGGGCGATAGGTGTATAAACCACTGCGGCGAAACCCGGCATTAACTAACTCACCATATAAATCTGCATTAATTAAATGTGAAGGTGTCGCTACTTGGGAGCGCGCAGTCTTGCCCGGCAAATAGCTACACGCATACGGTGCAGTTGCATAAAATTGCAGGGTGGTAAGCGGAAGCTCTTTTAGCTGGGTCATAAACAGTGAGTCAGAATCGCTTTATCAAAAGTCCAGGGTATCTCTATATTAGATTGATTTATTGAGACCTGCAGGGACTCTAAAAATACCTCGCGAGGAATAGGTGCAGCCCCCAATGAGCTCAAGTGAAGAGTCTCTTGCTGACAATCAATCATCGCCACCCCATTTCGCTGACACCAAGCGCAGAGGGCTGCAAGTGCAATCTTAGAAGCATCAGTTTGTCGGCTAAACATCGACTCACCAAAAACCATCCCACCGAAGGCGACGCAGTAGAGCCCGCCAACGATTTCATTGGCAGCATGAATAGCAATGCTATGAGCGTGCCCTTGCTCGTGTAGGGTGGTGTATGCATCCATGATTTCATGGGTGATCCATGTGCCATCTTGATCTTTACGCTTACTAGTAGCGCAAGAGCGCATGACCGCACCAAAGTCACCATCGACCACGATCTGCTTATTGGGGTCTTCTAAAAATTGCCGAATGGTCTTTTTCAAGGATTCATGGCACTTAAACTCCGAAGGCTTTAATACCATTCTAGGATCAGGTGACCACCATAAGACTGGTTGATTATCTGAATACCAAGGAAATATACCCAATTGATATGCGGCAAAGAGTTGCCCAGGGTAAATGCGCTCGCTGACGGCAATTAAGCCGGGAACGCTAGGGTCTGGATCTGCGCGAAGAAGGGGATTTGGAAAGGGATCATTAGCACCCAACCAGGCAATATTGCTCACGAAATGACCATGTAATTTAAATTCTTTCGCTCGGCAAGATGTCTCTAGTGTGAACGTTAATTTTGCTAGCGGTATTGAGTATTCCAGAGGCGCGATCGGCAAAGAACCATTCCAAGGTTTGTTTTACTGTAGGAAAAGCAATCTTCTTCCAGGGAATATCTTTTTCATGAAATAAAGCTACTTCAAGACTCTCTTCCCCGGCTGCAAAATCCGGAGATAGCATAGTTGCCAAATAAAACAGATGCACTTGCTCTGCATGAGGCACATTGAGTAAAGAATAGAGCGGCCCCATTGTGACGATGACACCTGCCTCTTCCAAAGTTTCTCTAGCGGCACCGCTACTAGTGCTTTCACCTAACTCCATAAAGCCAGCAGGAAGAGTCCAGTAACCATGGCGTGGTTCGATTGCGCGGCGACAGAGTAATACCTGTTCACCAAAAATTGGAATACTCCCGACCACATTACGTGGATTTTGATAATGGATGCTGCCACAAGATTCACAGACATGACGTTCACGTGAGTCATCTGCTGGAATTTTGATAGTCAATGAGGAGGCGCAGTGAGAGCAAAACTTCATACTGACTTTCTAAAAGTAGGCGGGTATCGCGCCACGCAGCGCATTCGTAAGCATAATCGCATCTGATGACAGAACGTCAGCAATAGTCAGGTTAGCTTCACGGGCATTCCACTGCGGATCTCGAAGAAGGGCAGAACGCATGATCCCAGGCAATACTCCAGCAGAGACGGGTGGGGTAAGCCATTCATTCGCCCCTTTTAATTTGACAAAAATACTAGTCCTGCCACCTTCGGTTACAAAGCCTTGCTCATTAACAAAGAGGGCATCAAAGCCTCCCTGAGCGACTGCAGTTTTCCAAGCTAAATCATACATTTCACGAGAAGTGGTTTTGTGTCTAAGTAATACATTGCCAGAATGCATCACTGCTTTGCTAGGTTCGTTCAGAAGTTCGCTTGCCCAGAATAACTTCACCTTTTCCGCTAAAGCATCTAGTGGAGCTGCGCTGACTGTAAGCACTCCAAGACGATCTAAATCTAACCTTAGGCGGAAGGTTTCATTCTGTTTTAAGGCTAGGCAAACTTCTAAAACCAGTGCTTTAGCAATAAATGGCTCAAATGGGATCGCCAACGCTAGGGCAGAGTGCTGCATGCGACTGATGTGTGCTTCTAGTCTCTGCGCTTGACCATGCTCAATGAGGATGGTTTCAAATAAACCCACTGCGCTTGGTAAGGCGCTTAAGAATGCCGACTTAATCAAACATTCTTCCCATTCTTGTTTAGCGACAGAGTCAATCGTGATACCTGCGCCGATACCTAAAGTAAAAGGCGCGCTTTGATTTAATTCATTGCGATCCACTTCAATCGTTCGAATAGGGACGCTGAAAGCAAAATCTCCATCTGGATCAAGCCAGCCTAAAGCACCGCAGTAGTAGCCACGATCTTCTGGCTCTAATGCTTGAATGATTTGCATACTGCGTTTTTTGGGAGCCCCCGTTACTGATCCACAAGGAAAAACAGCAGTGAATATATCAAGTAGTGTTAAGTCAGGTTTAGCTTGTGCCTCTACTGTTGAGGTCATTTGCAATACATCGCCATGCCGAGCTACCTCAAAGAGGTTGGGTACTAGGACGGTTCCTGGAAGTGCCAGTCGACTCAGGTCATTTCGCAAGAGATCCACGATCATGACATTCTCAGCTTGGTTCTTCGGATCATTAGAAAGATGGCTTGCTAAGTCACCATTGTCATTTAGGGCACTCGCTGTGCCTTTCATGGGCATCGCTTTTAAGGTGTTACCCGTTCTCTGAATAAATAATTCTGGTGACTGCGAAAGAATGTAGTGCGCCTCATCTTTAATGAAGGCTCCAAATCGCCCCGGCTGACGCTTGCGTAGGCGAAGGTACAAAGCAAGCGGATCACCATAAACATCACCCTTAATCCGATAGGTATGGTTTATCTGATAGGTATCGCCATTACGAATATATTCCTGAATGACGTCAATATCATTTGCAAACTGCATTTCATCTAATGAACGCGTTAGATTCGCTACGCCAGCAGCTTGAGCATCAGGAGGAAGCTTTTCAACAGATTGACTCAAATAGGAATCTACTTCATCTTTTGAGAGCTTCTGGTAAGCCTTAAATGACCAAGCTTGTATGAGGGGATGATTACTAGATCTGCTTGGAAGATGATGAAATTGCCTACCAAGCTCATAAGCAAAAGCAGCCACTACAAATTCACCCCTAGCAAGCGCAGCTGAAATTTCTTCCAAGCATTGCTCGCTAGCCTTTTTGTTCTTAGTAAGATCATTGGTCGCTGTAATGGACCAGCGCTTAAGTGGATGTTGATAAAGGCGGCTCGAGGGTTTCGCTACAGTACTTTGCGCATCATCGAGCAAAATCATTGCGCTAAACCCAATGTCTTAATGATTTACAGATTACTTAAGGATAGTGGCAGATTCAATCGTGACCGTCTTGCTTGGCACGTCAGACATGCGACCCATTTTGGGGGATGAGGCGACCATGGTAGGAATCTTGCGTATGGCGTCAATGGTTTGTATCCCAGAAATGACCTTACCAAATACCGTATAGCCATTACCCATCGCATTAGGGTAATTAAGCCCTTCATTACTATTTACATTAATAAAAAATTGGGCTGTTGCTGAATCTGGATCTGAAGTACGCGCCATAGCAATGGTATAGGTTTGATTCTTGAGGCCATTTTGCGCTTCTGATGCTACTGGGGCATTAGTCGCTTTTTGGTTCATATCCGCAGTAAAGCCACCACCTTGAATCATGAAGCCATCAATCACACGATGAAAGATGGTGCCGTTATAAAAGCCACTTTTGACATAGTCTAAAAAGTTGGCGGTTGTCTTTGGCGCCTTGACATCATCCAGCTCTACAACAAAGTTACCCATTGTGGTTTTAAATTCCACCTTAGGCCCAGCTATAGCTACGCTGCTTACAAGGCAAGTGATGATCAAAAATAGGCTGGCGATGATTTTGCGCATAAAAATTCCTTCTATTGGGTTGAAGACGTTCATTCGATTGTATTGCTCAAAGGCCGTTCGGAACTTGGCCGGCATAGCGGTAGGAGGTCTCTTCAAACATTTTTGGGCGATTGAGATAATCTAAGGCCCAATCAATCGTATCGACACCCCAAAAACACTGTTTGCCAATGATCAGTGCCGGCACACCAAATGCACCATCTATCTTTGCTTGTTCTGTATTAGCGATCAGTTGGGCTTTGATTGCGGGGTCTTCAGGTTTAGCGGTATTGCCCTGTAAACCTAAGTAGAGACAAAAATCTGCCCAGGATAGGTTGGGATCTTTGCCTTCTACCCAAACATATTCAAAGGCTCGCTCAATCATTGCCCAATCGGCTTTTTCTTGAACTAGCAAGCGTTGTGCAGCAACCGTTAAGAAAGGGTGGTGTTCTGGAAAGCGAAATGGAATGCCCAATTTCTCTGCTAACCAGACGCAGTATTGATAGGTATGGGGTCGTTTAGCAGCGACTTCTCCAGGCCCTTGGTTATCAGTAGCCCTAAAAAGACCGCCAAGCAAAATGGGAATAGGCTCAATGACTAATTTACCCTCTAAGCGATGACGTTGCTTGAGATAGATATATGAGAAGGGGGACACAATGTCATAGTAGAAAGTGGCCTTGATGGGTTCATTCGCCCCAGACTGATTTTCAGTAGTCATTTCTTTTTATAGCCCGCATCGAGTTTGCGCAATAAAGCCATCTTCTCAGAAATCTGCACCTCTAAACCGCGATCGACTGGTTCATACCAATGGGGCTCTGTCATGCCTTCAGGTAAATAGGATTCACCGGCAGCATAGCCATTAGGCTCATCATGAGCATAGCGATATTCTTTGCCGTGACCTAACTCTTTCATGAGCTTAGTAGGAGCATTGCGTAAATGATTGGGTACCGCTTTACTTTGATCATTCGCTACATAGGCACGGGCAGCATTAAAGGCTTTGTAGCTGGCATTACTTTTAGCGGCTACCGCAAGATAGACTACTGCTTGTCCTAAGGCGAGCTCGCCCTCGGGTGAGCCTAGACGCTCAAATGTTTGCGCAGCATCATTTGCTAGTTGCATTGCGCGGGGATCAGCTAAGCCAATGTCTTCCCATGCCATACGGATGATGCGGCGCGCTAGGTATCGGGGGTCAGCACCACCATCGAGCATACGGCAAAACCAATAAAGTGCTGCATCTGGATGAGAGCCGCGGACTGATTTATGCAAAGCAGAAATTTGGTCGTAGAACTGATCGCCACCCTTATCAAAACGCCTTGCAGACACTGTCAGTGCATTTTGAATAAATTCATCATCTACAACGTGAATCTGCGAGCCGGGAGTGGAGAGCGCATTACGAACTTGTTCCACCAAGTTCAATAAGCGTCGAGCATCACCATCTGCATGAGTAATCAAACTTTCAATTGCAGCATCTTCAAATCGGATATCCGGCATTGCATATTCATGTGCGCGATGAAAAAGTTGCTTGAGCTCATCCGCATTGAAAGATTTGAGAACATAGACTTGAGCACGAGATAGCAGCGCAGAGTTCACCTCAAATGAAGGGTTCTCGGTAGTGGCACCAATAAAGGTAAAGAGTCCTGATTCGACATGAGGTAAGAGTGCGTCTTGCTGGCTTTTATTAAAGCGATGGATTTCATCGACGAACAAGATGGTTTGTCTGCCGTATTGCGCCATGCTTTGTTGGGCTTGCTCAATGGCTTCGCGAATTTCTTTCACGCCAGCTAGCACAGCCGAGATGGCAATAAACTCACGGTCAAATGCTTTGGCAGATAAGCGAGCTAGGGTAGTTTTACCCACTCCAGGAGGTCCCCACAGAATCATGGAATGGGGCTTGCCAGAGGCAAAGGCCAATTTTAAGGGCTTACCTTCAGCCAATAGGTGGGCCTGCCCTATGACCTCTTCAATCAGCTTAGGACGCAATGCTTCCGCTAATGGAGGAGGTGGAGTGCTATCAAAAAGGCTGCCCATTTAAAAAGTAATCAGTTTTGTACAAACAGAATGACTAGGGCGGCCCATATCAAACAGGCTGCTGAGATGTAAGTAAGTCGGTTGCGTATGATCATGAACGCTTGCCTGGCTTCATCACTAGAAAAATAATACTGATAGGTATTTTGATCAATATTGCGTTGAATGAGCAAAGTTGAAGCCAGAATGACTAATCCCACCGGAATATAAATATGCAAAGCCACCCAAGCTACTAGCGCTGGAATGACCCCCCAAATCCAGGCATTACGATCTTCCCATTTATCCCCTGGAGGCAACTTACCTAGAGTGTGTAAATTGGCACCCCAATGCAATGCACCCATAAACGAAGTCACGATTGCGCCATAGGCAGCGAGAGACTCGGCACTCAAGTAATTCAGTGGGGTTGGTGCTAGCTGCACCATTAAAGCTAAGCCAACAAATGGTATGAGGCCGGCATAAGCCAATTTAATCAGGAGGGGTGGAAATGGGTTCACGAAATTACTTTATGGATAAATGAATAAGGAATCTGTTTATTGATCGTATGTAAAAACACCACGACCGGATTTGCGGCCTAGATATTCAGCGGCCACCATTTCA
>CAIKGX010000129.1 GCA_903827075.1 uncultured beta proteobacterium
AATACGCTCAATAAGGCCTTAAATCGTACGGTGACCACTGCATTACAGGATGTTAATGTGGCCTGTTTTGTTGTTGAGGCGGGTTACTTTGGTGATGACGATATAAAGGTTTTACGTTTATTGCCAGATGATTTGCCCATTGTCTTGGTATTAAATAAGCTCGATTTATTTAATAGTCGTTTTCAGACCCCTTCTGAGCGCGATCAAGCGTTACTCCACTTCATGAAAAAAATGAGTCAGCCCTGGAGTGAGTTGGGTGGGCGTGAAGATCAAGACAAATGTGAGTTTGCAGAAATTGTGCCAATGAGCGCTAAGAGTCCACCAGATATTCAAAGACTATTAGATGTCTTGGAGGGGTATTTACCTGAAGCTGAGGCGGTATATGACGCCGATACATTGACTGACCGAAGTGAGCGCTTTTTGGCAGCTGAAATCTTGCGTGAAAAGGTCTTCCGTTTTACTGGTGAAGAATTACCTTACACCAGTACAGTGGTGATTGATCAATTTAAGATGGATGGAAAGATGCGCCGGATTGCAGCAACCATTTTGGTGGATCGCGATAGTCATAAAGCCATGATCATTGGAGCAAAAGGCGAGCGACTCAAAAAGATTTCTACCGATGCTCGTATTGATATGGAAAAGCTCTTTGATGGAAAAGTCTTTCTAGAGACTTGGGTCAAGGTCAAGCGTGGTTGGGCTGACGATCGCGCTGAATTACGGGCGCAGGGCCTGGAATAATTTCTCATGGCCTTGCTTCGCGTTGCTGATGAGCCTGCTTTTGTATTACACAGTATTCCTTACAAGGAAACCAGCTTAATTCTGGATGTCTTTACTCGGCAGTATGGGCGCATGGCACTGATCGCCAAGGGAGCTAAGAGACCGCACTCCACACTACGGCCTGTGTTGCAGCGTTTTCAGCCGCTACTGGTTTCCTGGAGTGGTAAGTCTGAGCTGCGCACTCTCACTAAATCAGAGTGGGTAGGTGGTACGCCATCACTGGTGGGCGATGCACTCCTTTGTGGTTTTTATCTCAATGAGCTCCTAGTTAAGTTTTTAGCACGGGAAGATGAATACGAAAAACTGTACGATCGCTACATGGATACGATTTCTGCACTGTCTAACTTGGAGTTTGAATCCAAAGGCCTTGAAGAAATTTTACGTCCTTTCGAGCTATCTCTTTTACAGGAAACAGGTTATGCAGCTGCTTTAGATCGTTGTGTTGAAACCAATGATGCGCCGCTTGCAGATGAAAAGTATGTATATCAGCCAGAGCGCGGGGTTCGTCCCGCTCAAGGCGATGATCCAGGACACTGGCCTGTATTAATGGGACGATCTCTATTGGCGATTGCAGCGGGGGATTTTTCTGACCTAGAAACGCTCTCTGAAAGTAAGCAGCTCATGCGCTTCTTGCTTGGCTTGCATTTGCAGGATCAAGTGCTGACTACCCGTCAGATCCTAATTGATCTCAAGAAAATCTAGTAATCTAGCAGAATGAATACACCCAAAGCGCTTGAACTGGGCATCAATATTGATCATGTGGCGACATTGCGCAATGCTCGTGGCACTACTTATCCCGACCCTTTGAGGGCGGCTCTCTTAGCTGAAGAGGCTGGGGCAGACCTCATTACTTTGCATTTACGTGAAGACCGTCGCCATATCAAGGATGCGGATTTACTAGCCCTACGCCCCTTAATTAACACTCGCATGAATCTCGAGTGCGCTGTCACTCCTGAGATGTTGGCTATTGCCTGCAAGGTTCAGCCCCATGACGTGTGTTTGGTACCAGAAAAGCGTGCAGAAGTGACTACAGAAGGTGGTTTAGATGTAGCGGGTCACTTTGCGGCTGTTAAAGCTGCTACAGCACAACTTAAGGCTGCTGGTATTCGAGTTTCTCTATTTATTGATCCAGATGAAAAGCAGATTGCCGCAGCTAATGAAGTGGGGGCCACTGTAGTTGAACTCCATACTGGTCGCTATGCTGATTTATCGGGACCTGACCAAGTAGCTGAATTAAATCGGATTAAAAAAGCAGCTCAATTTGGGGTGAGCATTGGTTTAAGAGTCAATGCGGGACATGGTTTGAATGAAGATAATGTCATGCCAATAGCAGCTATTGCGGAGTTATCTGAACTCAATATTGGTCATGCGATTGTGGCTGAGGCCCTCTTTAAGGGGTGGAAGCAGGCCATTGTGGATATGAAGTCCTTAATGGCTCAAGGTCGAGCTGAAACTCAGTAAGGGCCAAGATGATCGTTGGTATCGGCACTGATATCTTGCAGATTGGGCGCTTACAAGCAGCTTACGATCGAACTCAAGGTCGTCTGGCGGAAAAGATTCTAGGTCCTGATGAAATGCTGGTCTTTAAGCATCGTCTTGCCAGAAACCATAAACGAGGCATTGCTTTTTTAGCCACACGCTTTGCTGCTAAAGAGGCTTTCTCTAAAGCGATTGGTCTGGGTATGCGTATGCCCATGACCTGGCGTTCGCTAGAAATATTAAATGAACCTAGTGGCAAACCCGTCACCTCATATTTGGGTGCGCTGGCAAAGTTTATGGAAGAAAAAAACTGGCAGGCGCAAGTAACGGTTAGTGATGAGCAAGACATGGCGATTGCTCATGTAATCGTGACTCAAAAGTAAACTCAAGAAATAACCTATCAAAATGCAACAGATCTAATTATTGAAATCACGAGGAAGAGATGAGCAAGTCGACCATGAATCCGGGGCCAATCACATTGGACGTCCTTGGCCTTGAATTAAATACCGAAGATCAGCGTCGTATTTTGGATCCGTTAACAGGTGGCGTAATTTTATTTGGCAGAAATTTCGCTAATCGTAAGCAGCTCTCAAGGCTGACTGCAGACATTAAGAAGCTCCGCTCTGATGTCTTGATCTCCATTGATCACGAGGGCGGGAGAGTACAGCGTTGTAAAACGGATGGCTTTACACATCTACCTGCGATGCGCAAATTAGGTGATTTATGGATGGCTAAAAATAAATCAAATCACCTTGCAGAATCGGCTGCACAAGCCATGGCTGCAGCTACTGCCTGTGGATACATATTAGCTGCCGAGCTGCGCGCTTGCGGGGTTGACTTTAGTTTTACGCCGGTACTTGATTTAGATTTTGGTCGTAGCGGCGTCATCGGTGACCGCTCCTTTAGTCGCGATCCTCAAATTGTTTTCGCCTTAGCTAAGAGCCTGAACGAAGGTCTGCGTTTGGCTGGTATGGCTAACTGCGGCAAACATTTTCCGGGGCATGGTTGGGCAGAGGCAGATTCACATGTAGCCATTCCAGTAGATGAACGGTCCTTGGCGGAAATATTAAATGATGACGCTAAGCCATATGATTGGCTGGACTTAAGCCTAGCAGCAGTAATGCCAGCTCATGTAATTTATCCTAAGGTCGATAAGCTACCAGCAGGCTTTTCCAATATTTGGTTGCATTCAGTCTTGCGTCAAGAGTTTGGCTTCGAAGGGGTTATCTTTAGCGATGACTTATCTATGGAAGGCGCTAGTGTTGCGGGGTCAGTCGTTAAGGGCGCAGAGTTGGCGCTCAATGCGGGTTGTGATGCTGTACTGATTTGTAATCGCCCGGATCTGGCTGATCAATTACTAAGCCAGCTGAAAATCTCAAAATCTAAGCAAAAAGAATCAAGAGAGCGCTTAAATAAACTCATGCCAAGCTTCCCTGCATTAAATTGGGATTCATTGCAGGGTGAAACCCAATACCAGCATGCTAAAGGTTTGCTCAAGCAGTTTAATTTGCTGAAGTAAAGGTTCACCCCTTAATTTTTTTGTGAAACCCGATCCCATTCAGAAAGTACATATTTCTTAATGGCCTCGCCTTGTGCACGTGCGCAAATAATTTCTTCGGGGTTAATGGGCATATTCAATTTTTGCAGACGGAATATATCCCCTTGGATTGAGTAATTTGGAATCCAGGCTCCCCAAAAAAATCCAATACTCTCCAATTGACTACAGGTCTTGGCTGCTGCAGCTTGGTTAATTGGGAGATTTAAAAAGAGTGCAGCCAAATTCAGGGGCTCTAACTTACTTAATTCATGAGACAAGACATCCAAGAGATCGCCTCCTATGTGATGAATCTCAATATTAGCCGAGTGATTTATTTCATGAATATCAACCGCCACTACTGATTTACCGCTGCCCAAAACTTCAGAATCCAATATTTCCCTATCTAGAGCGATATCCCGACATAAAATTTTTATTAGTTGAGCATGTTGTTGTGGCACATAAATTGTTTTTATATTTCGCTCTAAGGGCAGATAAAAGGTGATGACTGATCTACGCGAGTCTGAAAAGTTTTGTAAGCCTTGCATCACTACATCGGGTGGAGCAACGCTTAACAAGGCTCCTGTCTCATTACCCCCTAAGGCAATCATTTCATCTTGGCTATAAGGGTGGTTAGTAACGCATGCAGCCCAAAAGCCAATCAACTTCAACTCCTTAGCCAAGCTCAACCTTTTTTTGGCAATTTCTTCTGAAATATGATGGCCGCGGTAAGCGGGGTCAACCAGCATTCTTCCAGCCTCAGGAGAGGAGTTATGCGCACCTTCAAAGGTCAGCGCGCAATGGCCAATAATTTGACCTACATCGTTTTTGGCGATGATGGATAACATTTGCTTCGCACTAATAATGTCCGCTAGCTTTTCTTTGTCATACATTACTTTGATGGGGTAGCTATCCCCATAGCATCGCTGGATACATTCGATTAAGTGGGGAATATCTTCAATTTGTAATTGTCTGATTTCTAATGGAGCGTTATCAGTCATGGCGTATTTAAACTTAAGGTAATTGATTGAAAGATATTAAGCTAAACAGGGATAAAGAGGCAAAAAAAAGCCCGGCATACCGGGCTTTTAGATTACAAAATTATTTCTTAGTTAGCGCGGCTGCGATATTCACCGTTGCGGGTGTCAATCTCAATCTTGTCACCAGTATTGCAGAACAAAGGAACTTGTAATTCATAGCCAGTAGCTAATTTTGCAGTCTTTAAAACTTTGCCTGAGCTGGTATCGCCTTTAACGGCTGGCTCTGTGTAAATAATTTCGCGAACCAATGAATTGGGCATTGCAACGGAGAGTGCTTTGCCTTCGTAGAACACGACTTCACACGGCATGCTTTCTTCTAGATAGTTCAACGCATCGCCCATGAACTCAGCCTCAACTTCATACTGGTTATATTCAGTATCCATAAAGACATACATTGGATCTGCAAAGTAAGAATAAGTGCAATCTTTCTTATCGAGAATGACAACATCAAATTTGTCATCAGCCTTAAATACGCCTTCGTTAGGCGCACCGCTTAACAAGTTCTTAAATTTCATTTTTACAACAGAGGAGTTACGGCCAGAGCGGCTGTATTCGGCTTTCAAAACGACCATGGCATCAGTGCCGATCATGACTACGTTACCAACGCGAAGTTCTTGTGCTGTTTTCATCTGGCTATTCCTGGGTGCAGAGCGGAATTTCTGCGGTTTTTATCAAAGACAAGATTGTAACCGCCCGCTGTCCTTTTGGGCTCCTACTTAGGCTACGAAGCGGATTAGACGGGCAGCTAAGCCCCCATCCCCTTGCTTTTGTAGTAATTGGGCTCGCCAAGCCTTGGAATAGCTGCTCCAGGCATCAAACGCAGCAATCCAGTGTGATGGCAGCTTCCAATGCATCGCATCAATACAGGCTGCTCTGACGCATTCATTAGCTGATTCTAGGTACAGGTCCAAAAAGGCAGCCAATTTGACCTCATGTGCCCGATCTTCTTGGGGGTAGATATGCCATATAAAAGGTTTTCCTGCCAATTGAGCTCGTACAAAGGAATCCTCACCTCTCACAATATTGAAATCACATTGTGAGAGAACCCAGTCATATTCATCCTGCGAAACAAAGGGTATTGATAGTAGTTGAATATGGGGTGGAAGATCAATGGAGTTACTGATCGACAGGTTCAACTGTTCAAGCTGACCATAGGTAAGCACTACATCAAAATCCTCGCCTACTTTGCTGAGGTCTTGCAGCCATTTTCCTAAGGGCGCACCTGGGTAACAAAAGACACTGATTCTCTTTGCATGGGGGCGCAATTTTGCCCAGGTGGATTTTAAAACCTGGGGGATTGAATCATTGCTCTCTTTAGGAATGGGGTCAATCAAAATGCCGCCAGTATTGTCTTGAAACCCCGGAAAGAAAAAGTATTTTGCTAGGCCATGGGCCTGCGGTGATGCTTTCCCATGAAAGTCGACAACCCAAGGCTCAGCGCTTAAATATTCTAGGTTGATGATGATAGGTTTTTTACTTGCAATGAGTAATCCCGCAAGATAGCGGTCTGGAAGCGCACACCCAAAAGCCTCAATGACTACCTCTGGTGTCGTTACTGGATGGCGTGCATTGTCATAGCTTGCCTCCCAGGGCTGAAGGTCAATTTTTTTAGTGATGGAGTCGTCAACGCCAGAAGCGAGTAAATTGAGGGTAGGCAAGTCATCGCAAAAGATTCGGACGTCTTGGCCATGAAGACTTGTTAAGCTCCTAGCTAGACGCCAGCAAATACCAGCATCACCATAGTTATCGACGATTTGACAGAAAATATCCCAACGCATGAGTAATTCGCTTTTTGAAACCCTTCAGCAGGATGTTAAACGGCTTCCCGGATTGCCGGGGGTATATCGCTTTTTTGATGAAGCGGGACATATTCTGTATGTAGGCAAAGCACGTAACCTTAAAAAGCGTGTTTCTCATTATTTTCAGCGAACCCAGGCTTCACCACGAATCGAGCATATGGTGAGCAAAATCGCCCGCTATGAAACTACGGTAACACGGACTGAAACTGAGGCCTTAATTTTAGAGAACAATCTAATTAAGGAGTTGGCACCCCCTTTTAACATCGTGTTTCGAGATGACAAGTCATACCCCTATGTGATGCTTACGGGGCATCAGTTCCCAAGATTGGCCTCATACCGGGGAAAAGTGGATAAGCGGAATCATTACTTTGGCCCTTTTCCTAATGCTTGGGCAGTTCGTAACAGCGTTCAAATTTTGCAAAAAGTATTTCGTCTACGGACTTGCGAAGACTCTGTCTTTAAGAATAGAAGTCGACCCTGCCTGTTGCATCAAATTCATCGATGCAGTGCCCCCTGTGTAGGGCGCTTGAGTATTGATCAATATGGACAAGATGTGGCACAGGCCACCCGTTTTTTAGAGGGCGATCATAGTCGCGTGCTTACTGAGCTTGAAAAAGAAATGCATGCTCACAGTGAGTCAATGGACTTTGAAATGGCGGCAGTATTGCGCGACCGTATTAGCGATCTTTCTAGCGTACTTCAGCAGCAGTCTATGGACACTGTTGCAGATGGTGAGGGCGATGTCGATGTCATTGCGGTAGCGCAGATAGAGGGCATAGTGTGCGTTAACTTAGCCATGATTCGTGGAGGCCGTCACTTGGGCGATCGAGCTTACTTTCCGAAGGGCTTGCGCTCACCGTCTGGTGAATTACCGCCACCAGCCGAAATTCTAGAAGCCTTTATTGCGCAACATTACTTAGAGGATAAAGTAGGTGATGCGGAGTTAAGTACCAATCTCATTCCCGCCGTACTCATTCTCAATCATTCCTTGCAAACTGTGGTTGATGATGGCGCAACACTCGAAGAGACTCCTCCCAAAAGCTTGCATGATCTGTTAAATACGCAAGCCGGTCGAAAGATTACCTTCTTGCATCAACCTCAGGGGCAGCGTCGCCATTGGCTATCTATGGCTGAAGGTAACGCGAAGATCGCCATAGCCAAACGCTTAGTCGAGACGGGCGGCCAATTGCTCAGGGCGCGCTCCTTGGTAGATATTTTGGGTCTGGAGCTAGAGAGCTTAGAGCAGTTGCGTATTGAATGTTTTGATATCAGCCACACCTCTGGGGAAGCGACACAAGCATCTTGTGTTGTGTATGCAAAAAATGCGATGCAATCGAGTGAATATCGCCGATTTAATATCAAGGACATTACGCCGGGTGACGACTATGCAGCAATGCGACAAGTGCTACAAAGGCGGTATGCGAACTTTCAAGAATTACCGGTAGAAAAAATGCCACAACTCATCTTGGTAGATGGTGGTAAGGGGCAGGTAGAAATGGCGCGGCAAGTGCTTTCTGAGTTTGGAATGGATGTGGGCTTGATCGTAGGCGTTGCTAAAGGGGAGGGCCGCAAAGTAGGCTTAGAGACGCTGATATTTGCTGATGGGCGTCCTTCACTAGAGTTAGGTATTGATAGCGCGGCCCTGTTGTTGGTTGCGCAGATTCGGGATGAAGCGCACCGTTTTGCCATTACCGGTATGCGTGCAAAACGCGCTAAGGCCAGAACGGTTTCTAGGTTAGAGGAAATTGAGGGAATTGGCGCCAAACGTCGACAAAAGCTACTGGCTCGATTTGGGGGTTTAAGAGGTGTTGCTAACGCTAGTATTGAGGAATTGGCTGGAGTAGAGGGTATCTCTACTGCCTTGGCAGAGCAAATCTATGGTCAGCTTCATTGAGTACCCAGTCATTACACATTCGTTTATGCTTATGTAATGCCATTTAATCTTCCCATCGCCTTGACTTGGTTGCGTGTTGCCGCCATCCCATTGTTAGTGGCAGTATTTTATTTACCAAGCAACTGGCTAAGCCCCTTTGAAAAAAACCTTCTTGCTACGGTCATTTTTGTATTTGCTGCGCTAACTGATTGGTTAGATGGTTTCTTGGCGCGCCGTATGAAGCAAGAATCTGCTTTTGGACAGTTTTTAGATCCCGTCGCCGATAAGCTTATTGTTGCCGCATCCTTATTGGTCTTACTCAATATGGACCGGGTTCAGGTTTGGGTAGCCTTAGTCATCATCGGGCGTGAAATTACGATCTCTGCATTAAGAGAGTGGATGGCTCTGCTTGGCGCAGGAAAAAGTGTCGCCGTGCATATGGTCGGCAAGCTTAAAACGACAGCACAACTCGTAGCCATTCCATTTTTACTGTTCAATGACACCTTATTTGGATGGCTTGATTGCGCACGAGTAGGCACTTGGTTAATCTGGATTGCATCATTTTTAACGCTTTGGTCTATGTTTTATTACATGAAAAAAGCCTTGCCTCAATTGGTTGATAAAGCGGATTAAAGCCAATAATCCTAAGTCTTATAAGGCTTCACGAGGTATTGTTATCCCCACTTTTTTTGCTTTACCAACAAATAATGCCTTCCTTCAAATTGTTTGTTAAACTACTGCCCTGTTATGCGGGAATAGCTCAGCTGGTAGAGCGATACCTTGCCAAGGTATAGGTCGGGAGTTCGAACCTCCTTTCCCGCTCCAAGTTCGATGGGAAGCCCTAAAAAGCTTCCCATTTTTGATTTGGGTATCAGTGGCGCGTTGGCCGAGTGGTTAGGCAGGAGCCTGCAAAGCTTCGTACGGGGGTTCGATTCCCTCACGCGCCTCCATAAGTAATCTTATGGATCTAGGGCAATGGGTGCGCATATCCCATCACTACACCCGCCAAGCCTATTTCAAGATCTTGAAATCAATGAGGTAGTTCAGAGCAAAAAATATATTATCGCCATTACAAGGACTCTTCTCTTGCAAGGCTTTATTCATTTCAATTGGGCTTAGTGACTTTGCAGCAAATATTTGGTCAGCTTGAGTTTGCTCAAACAATTCAAAAATAAAACCAGAGGCAGCATATCCAGTGCAGTTGCTAACAGCAGTTAAATATAGATCTCGTTCAGCACTCATGAGTTTATTAGTTCCCCTACCATCTTGAATCCAAAAATGAACATTCGATTGTGTCTGCATATTTTCGAGCATTGCCGCATAACGTTCTGGTGACATATTGCCTGCAAAGAAACTTGAAATATAAACTGGGGTGGGAAGTACTTTTTGAAGGTCATTAACTTGGCGTACCAGGTACTTAGTTAATTCATTCCGTGCTGAAATTTCTCTCCATTGACGATCATCTACCTCAAGAGGCAAGTACCATCCCGAAACAGAATTCGCTGGTAGAGTTTTGGTCCATTTGCTAGCTAGATCCACGTTGACTTGATTTATTTTTCTAAAATAACTCCCCACAATTGAGGGTGGCTGCTTTAAGCGTGTAAACATGTCTGGATCTCCACCCAGTCCAACGATGAGCTTTAAGTCCGCTTGTGAGGCATCCATCATTCGATCTTTTAGCCATTCTTGATTTTCTGGCGAAGAAAATACCTCTCCAAAACTGGTCCACTGAAAGACTATAGTGTTAAAGCCTTTACTCCTTGCAGCAGAAAAAATCTTAGCCCACTGCTCTGTAGGAATTGCGAGATCAGACTGTTGGGGTTGATAAAAAATACCTCTAATACCTTCCGCCTGTGTCGTGAGCGTAAAGAGGCAAAACAAAATTGCAAACAAAGCGCGCATTACCAGCGTCCCCCTAGGGTTACAAAGATGGCGCTTTTATCATTTAGATATGTTTTAAAAGCGTATTGGTATTCCAATCCAACCATAATTTTACTGGGATAGGCATTGTATTTACTTTGACCTTGCCAGATATTCCATCGTGCACCTACCCCAAGACGCTCATCAATACCATTGGATTGATTGAGGCTGCTCCATTGCAGATGGGTATATGGCTCAATGGTTTGTCCTTCTTCAATCTTCTGGTGGTAACTGATTCGGTAATCTGAAACTAGAGATGTGACCGACGAGGATAAGTAATGAGCCGCATCTAAATATAAGTTTTGCGCAACCCAGCCCGTACCATTGGGGTGCCAGTCATCGCTATAGACGCCGGAATTGAATAATGAAGCGCTAGCGCGTAGCATCATTGAAGTTTGAGTATATTGACCTCGATCTAAAGGGGTTTGCTCCTCTGCTGCCAAATTGAGAACATAGTCTGAAAAAGGTTTCCACCGCAACCCACCTGCAATCATTGGGGCATATATAGGTACAGCCGAATTAT
>CAIKGX010000130.1 GCA_903827075.1 uncultured beta proteobacterium
AGCATCGGGCTATGTTTACGATGCCTACAAGAAAAATGAAGGCTCCAACTACAACGCAGGCTATAACGCTGGTAAAAATAATCAGCCAGCTAAAGCACCTAATTAATTTTAGAATTACTGCAAGAAAAACCCCAGCTCGTATTTGTATACAAGCTGGGGTTTTTATTTATGCGTCTTCAATAGATTAATTACACAAGCAGTAACTGATTGATCCGTTTCACATAAGCAGCAGGATCATTTAACTGACCACCTTCTGCCAGCACTGCTTGATCAAATAGGATATTTGTCCATTCATCAAACTGCTTATCATCAGACTTTAACTTCAAAAGCAAAGGGTGCTCTGGATTAATTTCCAGGATAGGCTTGGTATCAGGCGCTTGCTGTCCAGCCGCCTTTAACATGCGCAGCAGATTACCAGATAGCTCATTTTCATCTGCTACCAAACACGCTGGGGAATCTGTTAAACGGAAGGTAACTCGAACATCCTTCACCTGATTTGCCAGTACAGTCTTCATACGATCTAGTAGGTCTTTAAAATTCTTCTCCGTTTCCTCGTGCTCTTTCTTTTCCTTTTCATCACTCAAGTTGCCTAGATCTAAACCACCCTTAGCAACCGAAGCCATTTGCTTGCCATCAAATTCTGCAAAGAAAGAGAGCATCCACTCATCAACACGATCCGAAAGGAGCAAGACTTCAACGCCCTTCTTGCGGAAAATTTCTAAGTGCGGGCTATTTTTGGCTGCATTAAAAGTATCACCAGTAGCGTAATAAATTTTGTCCTGACCATCCTTCATGCGCCCTACATAATCGACTAGAGAAACGGTTTGATCGGCTAAATCCGTATGCGTACTAGCAAAACGTAAGAGCTTTAAGATGCGCTCTTGATTCGACTGATCCTCACCAACACCCTCTTTTAGCACCTGCCCGAACTGGATCCAGAAAGTTTGATATTTTTCTTTCTTGGCCTGGTCATCACTATTAGCCAACTCCTCTAGCATGCTCAGCACGCGCTTTGTTGAGCTCTCGCGGATGACTTTGACGTCACGTGATTCTTGCAAAATTTCACGAGAGACATTAAGCGGTAAATCAGCCGAATCGATGACGCCAGTAACAAAGCGAAGATACATTGGCATTAATTGTTCAGCATCATCCATAATGAACACGCGCTTCACATACAACTTGATGCCACCCCGCTTATTCCGATCCCATAAATCAAATGGCGCTCTAGTGGGTACGTACAGCAATTGCGTAAACTCGCTACGACCTTCGACCCGATTTAATGAGTAGCACAATGGGTTTTCGTAATCGTGGGAGAGATTTTTATAAAAATCGTTGTATTGCTCTGAAGTAATCTCTGATTTGGTGCGCGCCCATAAAGCACTGGATTGATTAATGCTTTCCAGCTCATCCTTAATGACCTGTTCTTTCTTTTCTTCATCCCACTCTTCTTTATTCATCAAAATAGGTAAAGAGATGTGGTCTGAATATTTACGAATGATTGACTTCAGCTTATAACTAGAAAGGAAGTCATCCTCACCTTCGCGCAAATGCATGGTGATGGAGGTACCGCGCTGGGGAAGGTCAATATTTTCGACAGTAAATTCACCAGAGCCATCAGACTCCCAGCGAACACCATCTGATGCCGGCAAGCCGGCTCGACGGGTTTCCACTGTGATGCGATCAGCCACAATAAATGCGGAGTAGAAGCCAACGCCAAACTGTCCAATTAAAGCAGCATCCTTTTGTTGATCGCCGGATAGTTTTGAGAAAAACTCTTTAGTGCCTGAGCGCGCAATCGTGCCTAAATTGGAGATGACCTCGTCACGACTCATACCGATGCCGTTATCAGAAATAGTCAGGGTACGATTTGTCTTGTCAAAACCCACTGTGATCTTGAGTTCGGGATCATCGCCATACCAATCAGGATGCGCTATCCCCTCAAAACGGAGTTTGTCAGATGCATCGGACGCATTGGAGATTAACTCACGTAAAAAGATTTCCTTGTTGGAGTACAAGGAATGAATCATAAGTTGTAATAGTTGCTTTACTTCAGCCTGAAAGCCTAAGGTTTCTTTGCTAGCTACGGTCATACAATACCCTCTAATAAGTGTTCTTAACCCCTGATATATGGGGCTTATTGCTGTTATTTCAAGATAGTGCTAAATCTCTGATATTTAAGCGGAATGTGACTTAGATACTTTCTCTGCAATCGGCAACTCAGCCTTCTTCCAAGCACTAAAACCACCCTCGATATGACAAACCCTAGGGACACCCATTCTTTGTAGTATTTCGGTTGCTAAGGCAGAACGCCAGGCCGACCCACAATAGAGCAATAAACGCTTTCCTTCCCCAAAAACTGGCTTGTAGTATGGGCTATCGGGATCAACCCAAAACTCCAACATCCCCCGAGGAGCATGCATTGCATTGGGAATCATCCCCTCACGCTCAAGCTCTCTCACGTCACGGATATCCACAAATACGGTATCCGAGTCATCCAATAGCTGCTGAGCCTGCTCTAAAGTCAGGGTATCGATTTGCGCCATTGCTTGTGCGATTAACTCTTGATAGCCTAATTTCAATTTCACCAAAATCTCCTAAATTACCAACATTATTTACTTATCAATCTTAAGCTTATTTACCTGTAAAGACAGCCTGCTAATATGCGCCTATGAACTTTACCCCCACTGAACTTGGCGCAAGCATTATTTTCGCAATAGCTGTAATTCATACCTTCTGCACCTCTTATTTTGAGATGCTTGCTAAACACTCGCCCAAACATGCTGGCTTATGGCATTTACTTGGCGAAGTAGAAATTGTCTTTGGCTTTTGGGCCGCGATATTGATTATTTATATCGGACTTACCAATGACTTAGCTACAGCAAAGGACTATGCGAATAAACGTAATTTCACGGAACCCCTTTTTGTGTTCGCCATTATGGTGGTAGCTGGCAGTAAACCTATCCTGTATATCTCCACTCAAATGCTGCACACCATTGGCAAGGGCATACAGTTTTTATTGCGTGTTCGTAGCGCACCCGTTCTCTACTTTTTAACCCTGGGCCTTACTCCCCTCCTAGGCTCACTCATTACCGAGCCAGCGGCAATGACCTTGGCTGCCTTCTTATTGCGCGACCTGGTTTACCGGCATAAATGCTCGAATGTATTACTGTTTGGAACGCTGGGGGTGCTATTCGTCAATATTTCTATTGGTGGAACGCTCACCAACTTTGCTGCGCCACCAGTCCTCATGGTGGCAAGCACATGGGATTGGAGCTCGGCATTTATGTTCGCTAATTTTGGCCTTGAGTCATGCATTGCTATTTTGATTAATGCACTGGGTGCAACACTGCTTTTTCATCGACAGCTGATTGAGCCTGAGGTAGTGAAAGTAAAAACCAAAGTTCCACTCGCAGTCATCTTTGTACACCTATTATTTTTAGCGGGCGTGGTCATTTTTGCCCATGACCCAGTCATTTTTATGTGGTTACTCCTCTTTTTTATCGGCTACACCACTGCCTACCCAAAGCACCAAAGCCCCCTCATTTTGAAAGAAGCGCTCCTAGTCGGTTTTTTCTTGGGAGGCTTGGTAGTTTTAGGTGGCCTACAAGGTTGGTGGTTGCAACCCATTTTGCAAAATATGAGCCCTACTGCAGTGTTTTATGGCAGCTTAGCCCTCACGGCCATTACCGATAACGCTGCCTTAACTTACTTAGGCTCCTTGGTGTCGGGCACCTCCCCAGAATTTAAGCTCGCCTTAGTCGGTGGAGCAGTCGCTGGTGGGGGCCTTACTGTCATTGCTAATGCCCCGAATCCAGCTGGTATTGCTATTTTGCGTAGTCATTTTCCTAATGGAGCGGTCTCTGCACTGTATTTACTCCTAGGGGCATTGCCACCCACTCTCGTGGCTATCCTGGCCTATCGCCTGATGTAGCCTGGCTTATGCCGTAAAATCAGCGCTTCGCCCCCAGCTATAAACCTGAGAACGGCATATGAAAAAACTCTATATCAAAACCTTCGGCTGTCAAATGAACGAGTATGACTCGGGCAAGATGGCCGACCTCCTGCATGCCGATGAAGGCATGGTAATGACAGATAGCCCCGAAGATGCCGACGTTGTTCTTTTAAACACTTGCTCGATTCGTGAGAAAGCGGAAGACAAAGTCTTTTCTGATTTAGGCCGCTTACGTGAACTCAAAAAAATCAAACCGAATTTACTAATTGGGGTTGGTGGGTGTGTTGCTAGCCAAGAAGGTCAGCAGATCATCAGTAGGGCTCCTTATGTCGATGTGGTCTTTGGACCGCAAACTTTGCATCGCCTCTCTGATTTACTAGCGCAGCGGCGCGAGACTGGTAGACCTCAAGTAGACATCTCTTTCCCGGAGATTGAAAAGTTTGATCACCTCCCAGCCTCTCGTCAAACCCGCGGCTCTGCTTACGTATCCATCATGGAAGGCTGCTCTAAGTATTGCAGCTACTGTGTAGTGCCCTATACCCGAGGCGAAGAAGTTTCGCGCCCCTTTGATGACGTCCTTACTGAAGTTGCTAGCCTTGCCTCACAAGGCGTGAAAGAAGTAGTGTTGCTTGGGCAGAATGTCAATGCATACTTAGGCAAAATGGGTGGCACTGAAGAGATTGCAGACTTTGCACTTCTAATTGAATACATTGCAGAAATTCCGGGGCTTGAACGCATTCGCTTTACTACTAGTCACCCTAAGGAATTTACCCAACGCTTAATCGATGTGTACGCTAAAGTACCTAAGCTAGTAAGTCATTTACATCTGCCCGTACAGCATGCATCAGATTCAGTGCTATCGGCGATGAAGCGTGGCTACACTGCCTTGGAGTACAAAAGCATTATTCGCAAAATGCGCGCCGTCCGTCCCGACCTTACCCTTTCAAGTGATTTCATTGTGGGCTTTCCAGGGGAAACCGATGCCGACTTCGAGAAGTTGCTTGCTATGGTCAAAGACCTCAATTTTGATAACAGCTTTTGCTTTATCTTTAGCGCTCGCCCTGGCACACCAGCCGCCAACTTAAATGATGAAACACCCTACGATAGCAAGCTTAAGCGCCTGCAAACCCTTCTTACACTAGTGGAGTCTCAAGCTCATCAGATTAGCCAAAAGATGTTGGGCAACACTGAACGGGTGCTTGTTGAAGGTTTGGCAAAAGATGGGGTTAACCTTCAAGGCCGCGCTGCCAATAATCGCGTGATTCATTTCACAGCACCCAATCAAGAGATCGACTCCTTGATTGGACAGATGGTAGATATTCACATTACTGAAGTGCTAAATTACACCCTCCGAGGCGAACTCGTTTACGCACATGCCTAGCACCACTAAACCCAAGCTAGTAATTGAAATTCAATACGCAAGTGCTGCCATTGAAAAATCATTGGCATTAATAACCTCATCAGCCCTCATGAAAAAATGGGTGAAGGCATCCATCCCTCTGGGCGGTTTAATTACCTTGCGTTTTGTTAATCCATCCGAAGGGAAGAAGCTAAATTGCGCCTTCCGAAAAAAAGATAAGCCCACCAATGTGCTCACTTTCCCTTATGAGTTGTCTAAGGAAGCGGTAGTGGCCGATATTATTTTTTGCCTCCCAGTCATACAAAAAGAAGCTCAAGAACAAGAAAAATTGCTTAAAGCGCATTTAGCCCACCTGATTGTTCACGGCTGCCTCCATGCCCAAGGACTGGATCACGAGAGCGATAAAGAAGCCAAGAAGATGGAAAAACAGGAAATTGTGATTCTTCAATCTCTCGGTTTTAATAATCCCTATCAAGAAATTTAAAGCCTTTCCCCCGCCCATTCACTGAAATTACTTTTTTCTACGCTATTCTTGCTATATGCCTGACCCCAAAAAATCCCTACTAGAACGCCTGGCTGACTTTTTAACTCCTCAGCCCACCAACCCCACAGAGCTTCGTCAAGAACTGATTGATACCCTAAGGGAAGCGCAAATTGAAGGTTTAATTGATGCCGATGCCCTTTCGATGATTGAGGGTGTCTTTCAAGTGGGGCAGTTATGTGCACGGGACATTCTGGTGCCTCGCGCCCAAATTGACTGGATTGATATCAACTTGTCTCTTTCCGAGATTATCAAAAGCGTGATTTCAGCCGCACATTCCCGTTTCCCCGTCTTTGAAGGCAGTCGAGATAATGTCATTGGCACCCTATTAGCGAAAGACCTTTTGCGTCACTCGTCAGAAAAAGATTTTCAAGTGCGAGATTGGTTACGTCCTGCAGTATTCATTCCAGAATCAAAGCGCCTCAGTGTTTTACTGCGTGATTTCAAGGATAACCGTAATCACCTAGCGATTGTGGTTGATGAATATAGTGGCGTTGCCGGCATTATTACGATTGAAGATGTACTCGAACAAATTGTGGGCGATATCGAAGATGAGCATGATATTGATGAAGAGGCGGATAACCTCATCTCTCTAGATAACGGTGATATTCGCGTTAAAGGGATTACTGAGCTAGAGCAATTCAATGAAGCCTTAGGCACTCAGTTTGATGTCGAGGGCATTGAAACAGTGGCTGGTTTAGTAATTCAGCACTTGGGTCGCGTCCCTAAAATTGGTGAGAGAGTTGAAATCGACGGAATTGAATTTGAAGTGCAAAGAGCAGACCCAAGACAAATTCATATTTTGTTAGCACGTCAACTCTCTAAAAAATCTGACTGAGATTCGCTTTGACTAATCGGAATACGCGCAAGCTAGCCAGTGCCGTCCGCTTATTCTGCCTATTTACTCTAGGTGCCATTTTGGCTGGTGCTGCTGAACTTCCGTATGGCGGCTGGATTCAGCTTCCGATCCTCAGCCTCATTTGGTGGCAATTAAGCAATATCCACTCGCCCACCCTTAAATCGCATTTTCTATTCGGAATGGCATTTGGCTTGGGCTACTTTGTCATTGGACTGTGGTGGATTTACATTAGCCTTCATGATGTTGGTGGTATGAATCCCCTGCTTTCTTGTGTAGCAGTCTTCTTGCTTTCTGGGGGTATGGCCATTTTTTTCTCTTGCGCCAGCCTCGCTATTCCACTCTTTAGGAAAGCACCGCTCTCAGGACTGCTACTGGCTGCAAGCTGGGTTGTCATCGAATACCTCCGCGGAACCATTCTTACTGGCTTTCCCTGGATGGGCTTGGCAGAATCTCAAATTCATGGGCCATTCGCCCCCATAGCCCCATACTTGGGTGGTTTGGCTTGCACTTTTTTGGTC
>CAIKGX010000131.1 GCA_903827075.1 uncultured beta proteobacterium
AATTTTTCTAATTTCCCATTTTCATAGGTACACCAATAGCGAATAGAGTCGCCGAGAGAGTCAATCTCTTTTCTGGATAGTTGTCTATATTCCATTAAATCAAGAATGCCTGTTTTTCTCAGATTCTTTAAAATATCATTATATGTACTCATATCTCACCTATTTAAAATCCTCATTTCCACCATACCACTAAAAATGAACCCAGACCCTGTATTTATAGTGAATTAACTACAGTATTTGAAGTTGCTGGTTTTTAAAAATATGGCTATTGATGAAAAGTACACCCGATGGCTTAATTCAGTGCCATTTCTTGTTTTGCCAATTCCAAGGTATGTCTTGCAATCACCCGCTCTTCATCGGTATGTAACTTTAGGCAAAGCACTCTGGAATGGTCATCTGAAATAATGGTTTCGCCTGCCAGGTTGCTTTCTTCGTCCAGTTCGATGCCTACCCAAGACATATCCCTTAAAACCCTGGCACGGATCATGACTGAATTTTCGTCAATACCACCAGTAAATACGAGAACATCCAAACCTGCCATTAATGCCGTTAAAGCACCAATCTCTCGCTTGACTTCCTTAATGTAATATTCAATTGCTTGTTTGGCCTCAAGACAGTCAGAGTTTTCCAGGGTACGCATATCGTTAGAAAGCCCTCCAGAAAGACCTTTTAAACCAGATTCTTTATACAGAATATTGGCTATGGCTGTCGCATCCATACCCTCATGTTGCATCATATAAAGCAATACACCTGGATCGATTTCCCCGCAGCGCGTACCCATAGGCAATCCATCTAAAGATGAAAAACCCATTGTTGAGGCAACAGAAACGCCATGATGTAATGCAGTCATAGAGGCGCCATTGCCAAGATGGGCAATGATTACTTTTTTGCTTGCTTCCTTAGGAAACATATGCATGAGGCGATCGGTAATGTATTCATAGGAGAGACCATGAAAGCCGTAACGACAAACACCCTTGTCGTAAAAATACCGAGGGATGGCATAGCAATCATCAATAAAGGAGTGGGTGCGATGAAAAGCCGTATCAAAACAGGCAATTTGGGGAATATTGCCAAAGCTCTCTTGTGCCGCCTTAATACCAGCAAGATTGTGGGGCTCATGTAATGGTGCAAGAACCATTAAAGTTTCTAATTCTTGCATCACTGCATCTGTGATGATCATCGGTGCAGTATATTTTTGACCGCCATGCACAACTCGATGTCCTACGGCGATGATTTCAACTGCATTTACAGATTGATGCAGCCACTCGATGAGGCAAGACAAAGCCTCGCGATGATTTTGTGGCTTACATCCATTGGGCCAGTTAATAGTTTCTTCGGTATTCTTGGTGCTCCACTTCACCTTAAAGCTGGCATCTCCACCAATCCCATCAATCTGGCCAACAATGATTTGATTTAACTGAGGCACCAAAAACAAAGAAAATTTAATGGATGATGATCCGGCATTGATCGTCAGAATTGCCTTGCCGTGTAAATGATTTTGTATATCCACGTTGAACAACCTCAGGTGTTAGCGTTACTCAAGGTAAAGGATGGGTTTCCATTTAACTGGAACGCATGGAACAGCTGAGCTAAAGCGCAAGATGCTAGACGAGCGCGTTCATTATCAGCGCGGCTAGTCAGCATAATGGGAACTTGTGCGCCCAGAACTAAACCTGCAGGTTGCGCGTGTGAGATAAATGTCAGTTGCTTGGCCAGCATATTGCCTGCCTCCAAGTTGGGAACAACCAATATTTGTGCCTTGCCTGCTACTGGTGATGTCAGGTGCTTTGTGATAGCTGCGCCCATATCAATGGCATTGTCCATGGCTAATGGGCCATCTACTAGGCCCCCGGTAATTTGTCCTCGGTCTGCCATCTTGGCCAATATTGCAGCATCCATAGAGGATGGAATATGAAAGCTGACCGTTTCTACTGCAGAAAGAATGGCGACATAAGGCAGCGTGATACCGCAAGCTCTAGCTAGATCAATTGCATTTTGTATGATGTCAACCTTTGTAGGAAGATCAGGAGCAATATTAATAGCCGCATCTGTTATGAATAGTGGCTGATTTAAGGTGGCTACGTTCAACACAAATACATGAGAAATTCGCCTTAGGGTTCTTAAGCCACCCTCTTTTTTCACCACTTGAGAAAGCAATTCATCCGAATGGATATTGCCTTTCATGATGGCGGTTACTTTTTGTTGATGCACTAATTCAACCGCCTTAGCAGCGGCTTTTTTATGATCGGTAATGTCAATTAATTCAATTTGAGAAATATCTAACTGGGCTTCGTCAGCCGCTTTCTGAATCTGTAGGCGTGACCCAATTAAGATAGGGATTATTAGACCCTCTTCCATTGCTAATATAGTGCCGGATAATGAAGTCGCATCATCAGGGCAAACTACTGCAGTGGGCATTGGATCGAGTTTTTTAGCCTCCTCAATCAGTCGATGAAAGTGATCGTGCTCATCCATGAGTAATCCCGGTAACTCATGGGGACTAAGGTATACATTCTCTAAAGGAGCATCGACGGTAGCTTTGCCTGACGCAATACAAGCTCCCTTACTATCTGTCACCATAGTGCTAAATACCGCACTTGGACTTTCTTTTTTCTCTACTAAAGTGACGGTGATTTTCAAAAGATCGCCTACATGCGCCCTGCCCATAAACTCAAAATCTTGTGAGCGATATAGCGTACCTGGTCCTGGGAGAATATTGCCTAAGACGCTGGAGATCAGCGACCCAAGCCACATCGATGGCGCAACAACAGAGGTGCTGCTTTCATTTTGAACATCGAGATGCGGAATGTTCAAAGGATTGAGATTGCCAGATGCATGGGCGAACAGAAATAAGTCTCGGGATGTTACTCGCTTTTCTATAGAGGCTGTATCCCCTAGCTTGAGCTCATCCCAAGTGCGATTCTTCAATCCGTTCACCGGTGCATTCATGGTTATTCAGCCTTGGGATCAAGCTCTTCAACAGCCAATACAGCCTCGATCGGTGCTTCATCTACTTGAGTTTTCTGATGACGAAGCAGATCTTCAATTTGGCCATACATTTTCAATGCAAACGGGTGCATGGTATCGCGAGGTCCGGCAATATCCATTACCAGTTTTAAGGCCTTGTTCTGACTATCGACTGAATTAAGCAAAATTGGAAGAGAATCAATAGCCAATTTAGGTTCAAAGTCAACAATTAAGGCTTGTTGGTGAACAATCTTAACGATATCTTCATGATCCATATCTGGGAATAATTTGGAGTGCCCTAAAGCAATCAACTCACGCTCTAATCGGGTTCTACGAACATATCCACGTGCATCATTTAATAAATGTAGGATACGGACGACCCCTTCAGCTAAGCCACCTTGATCAATATTGGCCAATACGTGATGCACTTCAGGTAATTGACGAACATCCACAATGGAGTGCTTAGGTAAGCCAGAATCTTTAGGGCTAATAATGGCTTTAATCCAAGGTGAGGTGTAGATCGAGAAGAAGCTGGTTTCGGTCATGGAATCACGCATGCTGCGGTACATATTGAGCTGAGCCTCGATTAATTCGCTTGAAACCTTCTCTGCCATGATGAAAGGATTATCTTTGCTAGCCGGCTTTCTTTCTTGGGTGATGGATTCCGCGGCCTTATCTAACATCGGCATAATAGGATTCTTATCTGAGAACATCACTCGTTGCGTTCTCAGTGGATGGGATTCACGTATCAAGGCCGCTGTTTCAGGGGTCGACATATTTTGAATCGTAGGACGGACAAAGCGGTCGTATATTTCAGTGTTGATATTGGACATCTGAGCTACTTCGGTAAATAACTCCTCATCATCCCTGCCATCGCCTAGAGCTAAGATATCACCCATTCCGCGTGGCTCAAACCGAATATGTACACGGTCTTCCTCATCGTCCAACTTCATTTCATAAAGTCCTGGGGATAAGGCCTCAATCGCCCGTACCGTATCCGTAATCGCTACGTGTTCACGACCGGCAATCTGACTGGAGACAAAAATACCTAGGTGGCCGATAGTGTCATGCAGCATGTACACAATTCGCTGACCTCGAGCTTTGATCTCTTCTACGCTGGCGTATAAGTCAGGAATCCAATTTAATGCCTGTTGTGGCGGCGTAATATTATCGCCATGAGATGCAAAGACAATAATGGGAGATTTAATCGCTTTGAGATCGACTCGCTCCATTCCCAATATAGCTTCACCCGTCGCTAATTTATTACCAATAAATAAATTATCGAGGATCCAGCGCATTTCAGCTTCAGTCATGAAGCAATAGCCGCCCCACCACTTTTCAAAATCCAGGAATCGTTGAGCTTCTGTATCGACATTGGAATACAAGTTGTAATATTTCCCAAAAAAACTATTGCCTGGGTTTAGGGCCTCAAAATTAGCCACTAAATTAGCGCCATCAAATAAACCATTTCCCATATCAGCCAGCATGAGCGCAGACATTGCACCACCGCGCATACCACCGGTATAGCGCATGGGGTTATCTCCAACCTTGCCTGCCCAATAAGACATTGGGGATCCATTGAGCACAATGGGGCCCATCAGATCGGGAACTGCCGCGGCCAATAACATTGCTGCCCAGCCACCCTGGCAATTGCCAACCACAATTGGTTTTGGTGAATGGGGATGCTGCTCTATGATGTGTTTTAAGAATACGATTTCAGCATCACGGACATCAACAATCGTTTGTGTGGGTTCTGGCATTGGTCTAAATGCAACAAAGTACACAGGGTGACCATCTGCAAAGGCCTCGCCTACTTGACTATCAGGTTTGAAACCGCCAATACCTGCACCATGACCAGCGCGTGGGTCAATAATCATGACTGGAGCGCGCTTCTCATCGATCACAATACCTTTTGGCGGTGTGATCTTAAGCAAGAGATAATTCACAGGCGTGCTTAAGTTATGCCCATCAATGATGACTTCGTAGCCAAAATCGAGCACTGGGGGCATACCCGATTCAACGTGATCGAGATAGACATTGCCACGCTTACGGAGAGTTTCAAAAACCATTGCACTGCGCTGGGTAGAGTCGGTTAAATATTCTTGCCACATTCCCCATATAGCGCCTGGCTCTGAAGTCATCAGCGCAGTTGCTTTTTCTTTAGTCTTTTCCAACAGATTTTCAATCTTTTTGGATTCAGAGAGCATAACCCCTTGAAGCTTTTGATTATGGATGGCACTTAATTCTGAAATCTTATGTAAAGATTGCTTTTGTCCTTTGCGTGATAATTCGGACGCCTGCATATTCTTTTGGAGAATATTTCTATAAGAATTCATGGGATTGTATTGGCTAAAATCAAACATTGCTGCCTCTCGCTGGATCGAAACTTCGTAGTTGACCTATTACTCTAGGTTTAAAACATGTCAGAATCATGTAGCTTTTGTGACAATTGGAGTTGGGTGGGCCACATAGGTAGTCTGATTTGTGGCGATGTACATCTTGGCATCGTCTTCATCAGTATGTAATTCATAACCTAGATGACGCATTAATACCAACATATCGTGGTTTTCTTTTATGACATAGCCATAAATTTCAGATAAACCATTGAGCTTGGCGCAATCTAATATTCCCTGCATTAAATGGGAGCCAATGCCTTCGTGATGGTAATCGTCACTCACGGATAAAGAAAACTCACCTGTCGAACTATTGGCATCACGAACATAACGAGAAATTCCCACTAAGCTTTCTGGAGTGCTGCTATCTTTTTTGATGTAGGCAGCTAAAGCAAAGTCATCAGGCGTCGAGGAGCTAATAATTTGCTCTAACAGCGTTTCTGGCAGAGTAGACATTGCATGCGCGTAACGGAAATACCGGCTTTGTGACGACAAATGTTGAAATAGGTCTAGCACCGCATCGCGGTCATCCCTTGAAATAGGTCTAATCTCATACTCACCACCATGAACCAGTGACCATTTTTTGATAAAACTCGATTGCAGCGCATTATTAATAGCTATTGTGTCCATTGTCTTTAATCTCCTACCAAATCCATCTCATGAATATTCTCTGAAATAATCAGAGGCGTACCGGTTGCTGCAATCACTTCATCTACTGTTACGCCTGGAGCCAATTCTCTTAATACCAAACCTTCAGGCGTTGGCTCTATGACTGCTAAGTCAGTCACAATTAAACTGACTGGACGTGTAGCCGTTAATGGCAAAGTGCATTGCTCAACGATTTTGTGTACGCCCTTTGCCGTATGCTGCATGGCGACAATCACCCTTTTCGCACCAGAAACTAGATCCATTGCACCACCCATACCTGGCGCCATCTTTCCGGGAATCATCCAATTGGCCAATTTACCTTGGGCATCTACTTGCAGACCGCCTAATACCGTCATATCCAAATGACCACCACGGATCAACCCAAAAGAGAAGACGGAATCAATTCTGGCTGCACCGGGTATCGCCATTACTGGTGTACCCCCTGCATCGGTTAAGTCATCATCTTCCATGCCTTCGGGGGGACGTGCTCCAAGACCAATGAGACCATTTTCTGACTGCAAAAAGACGGTCATATTTTTGGGAAGGTAATTGGCTACTTGAGTAGGTAGCCCTATTCCTAGATTGACGAGCATGCCATTTGAAAATTCCTTAGCAACACGTCTGGCAATTACCTCATTAGGGGAAAATGTAGTCATGATTAATTACCTTCTTAGTGGTGCTTGTGAGGCATGGAAATCAACTCAGTCACAATAGCACCCGGTGTGATGACATCATTTGGAGAAATCATGCCGACAGGAACAATTTCATTGGTCTCGCACAGCACTACTTTTGCAGCCATGGCCATGACTGGGTTGAAATTAGTCGCCGTGAGTTGATAGGCCAAATTACCGAGATAGTCAGCTTGATGGGCGTGGATGAGTGCAAAATCTGCAAAGATGGGTAGCTCTAATAACCAATCTTCGCCATCAATATCGATGACCCGTTTACCTTCTTCAACTAGCGTGCCGATACCAGTTTGAACCAATACGCCGCCTAGACCAAAGCCGGCTGCCCGGATCCGTTCTGCTAAATTGCCTTGAGGGACTAAATCAACAGTAATGTCCTGGCTAAACATTTTGGCTTGGGTTTCTGGATTCAAACCAATGTGACTAGCAATGACATGCTTAACTTGACCGCTAGATATCAGCTTTCCAATGCCGTAGTTAGGCTTACCCGTGTCGTTCGCGATTATTGTTAAACCACTTGTCCCTGCTGCCACCAAGGCATCAATCATGCGATGAGGCGATCCAATGCCCATGAAGCCGCCAATCATTAAAGAGGCGCCATTAGGAATTTGTTCGATTGCTGCTTCTACTGAAATTGCTGTTTTCATATTAAATTAAAGGTCTTCTGCATGGTGATGGCTAAGATTGAGTCTTTGAAAAATCTCTTCCTCTAAAGGGCTCTTCCCGTCAGGTACGCCGTGCTCTGCTCTTAATTGATGTATGTGACCTCTAAGTAAGATGAGGCCTTTTAAGGTAGCTAGCTTGTAGAAATGCTCGTGATCATCCGGTAGATTTTTTTCTAAGAGTTCGTCAACCACATCAACTCGCTCGAGATCTACATTTAAAAAGTAAGCCAATCTCACTATCTCCTTATTAAGCTCATGAATATCTTCATTTAAGCGAACATCTTCTAATGCACTTTCAGGGAGCATGGCTATGCCACCGCATGGCAACCGCCATCCACATAAATTGTTTGACCGGTCATACCGCTGGAGCCATCGTCACATAAGAAGGCGGTTAAATTAGCCACCTCTTCTGTGGTGACTAGCCGACCTAAAGGCGCTCTTTCAATAGCGTGCTTCATCAGAGCATCGAATTCTTCAATGCCAGAAGCAGCACGAGTCATGATGGGGCCTGGGGAAACGGCATGAACACGGATCCTTTGTGGGCCCAATTCCAATGCCATATAACGAACCAAAGATTCCAACGCCGCTTTTACTGGTCCCATGAGACCGTAATGAGGAACAGCTTCATCGGCACCGATGTAAGTCATCGTCACCATACTGCCACCATCTTTCATATAGGGAAGGCATAAATGCGCAATCTCTGCAAATGAATGGCAGGAAACTGCCATGGCTCTAGAAAATCCTGCGCTAGAGCTATCAATTACTTTGCCATGCAAGTCCTCTAAAGGGGCCCAGGCAATTGAGTGAACTATGAAATCGAACTTTCCAAATCGGACTGCCGCTTCATCAATGAATGACTTGAGTTGCTGAGGGTCTTCTACGTTGCAAGGCTGAACGGGAATATCAAGCGCTAATAAGCTTGGAGAAACAATGTCATACGCTTTTTGGTTTAGGCATGAAGCGATTACTGATGCACCATCCTCACTCAGCTTCTTGGCAACGGCGTATGCAATGCTTTTGTCATTAGCTACGCCAAAAACAATTCCTTTTTTACCTTTAAGCATCTTCATTTCCCGAAAATTAACTGACGGTTCATGTTGCAGGTGCAATATGACAATATGAAGGCTGAGGGAAATAATACGGTATAGGTAATTGATCTAAATCAAATACCCCAGTCATTTCTAACTGGGGCTATAGATCCAAAGAAGGCAAATAATGTTAAGGCGAATTACTTTTTAACGGCTACACGCTTGGCAGCAGGCTTTTCAACAGCAACATCCGTGCCAGTTACTTTATGCATTGCCTGATCCGCATTATCAATTGCGTGATTAACTAATTTTCGACCTTCTTTAAATGCTTTAGCGCCTGCATCAGAAATATCGCGAACAACCTTCGCTAATTTATCGCCGCCTACTGGTATCTTCTGCTCAGCATCATCGAGCCAGTCAGATAATGAGTCGCGGGCTTTATCTAAATGCTTTTCAGCTTTATCGGCAACTTCATTTCCCAAGTTATTTAATAATGTTTTGGCTTTCTTATGGTAAACAACCATTCTTTTGCCTGCCTCTACAGCAGCACTCTTTTGCAGCTCTTCTAACTTCTTTAAATCATTCTGGGCGGCACTCTTAGCAAGGTCCATTGCATGCGAAACATGAATGCGTAACTCTTCAGCGTGGTATTCACCCAACTGCTTTGCTGTGTCTAATAATTGATGGGAAAGCGAAAACAGCTCTTCTGCTTTTTGTTTATTCCATTCGTGCATATCAATCTTTTTCATTTACTGCTCCTTATATTGAGGGTCAATAGATCTATCTGATTCAACAACAATTTGAATCAATATAAGGTTGTTTCATGACAGTTTCGTCACAAAACAAAAATAACTGAAAAAACACTTAGCAATGCTTGGGCCCCCAGCTGGGCTATTGACCCTTAATGAAACTGCCCTATTTTTTCAATGAGCTGCGCTAAGCCAGAAATTGAAGTGAGCGAACCCGATTGGTCTGATTCAATATCTAGATCTTCCCAGTTGAACTCTACTGAGAAATGGGCTGACTCAATAATGAGCTCATAGCTAGATGATGCTTTGGT
>CAIKGX010000132.1 GCA_903827075.1 uncultured beta proteobacterium
GAGCTATGGTTAGTGATACCGCGCACAGGATCGATTGCTTCAAAGGTGGGCCCGGCAGTGATAAGTACACGTTTTCCTGCTAATGGTTTCTTCTGAAAGAAGGCAATCAATTGCTCGATCATTTCTGCTGGTTCAAGCATACGACCTAAACCTATTTCTCCACAGGCCTGGAAACCACTCGCTGGTCCAAGCAAGGCAACGCTATCTTCAACCAAGCGCTGCACACTTCTTTGGGTTGCCGCATGTTCCCACATTTGCCTATTCATAGCAGGCGCCAATAGTAATGGGCAATCTCTGGCTAAGCAAAGCGTGGTGAGTAAATCATCTGCTAAACCCAGAGAGAGTTTTGCCATCAGGTCTGCGCTAGCGGGTGCAATCAAAATAGCATCAGCCGCTCTAGAAAGTTCAATGTGCGCCATATTGTTGGCGATACTGTTATCCCATTGACTGGTGTATACCGGATTGCCGGTAAGCGCCTGCATCGTGACTGGAGTGACAAATTGCTGAGCAGCTTTAGTCATTACTACCTGAACGCTTGCACCTTCTTGTATTAAGAGTCGAGCGAGTTCAGCAGACTTATAGGCGGCTATACCGCCAGAAATGCCCAGGACGATTTTCTTGTTCAAAAGTGATTGCATGGCGTCAGCTTAATGGGATTGGGCAGATTTGCCAAATGACTTCCGTAGCTCGCCCCAAATAATAAGAGCAGCTCCTATGCAAATAGCGCTATCGGCAATATTGAAAGCAGGCCAGTGCCAATGACCGTAATGCAGGTCTATGAAGTCCACTACAGCCCCGTACATGATGCGATCTAAGACATTACCTAGTGCACCACCTAAAATTAAACTGAGAGCCCAGCAGAGTATCTGATCGCTCAAGCTCTTGCGCAATAACCAAACGATATACGCTGAAGCTGCTAAGCCTAGAGCGGTAAAGAACCAGCGTTGCCATCCAGAGCCTTGTGCCAAGAAAGAAAATGCAGCGCCTGGATTAAATAGTAAAAGCCAGTTCATAAAGGGCAAAACTACTTCTGGCACCCCAAGCTGAAGATTACTGAGTGCCGACCATTTACTTAATTGATCAAGCAATAGCGTAATGACGGCAATTGCTAAACAACGAAGAAATGATAGGTTTGTGCTCATGTATTTTTAGTAACTTATTTGTTTTCTTGTTTACGCAAACAAACGACTTTCGCCGCTTTCAAAGAGATTACTAATGCATCGGCCACATAACTCTGGATGTTCAGCATTGGCGCCTACATCTTGGGTGTGATGCCAACAACGGCCACACTTTTTATATTGACTGCCGCGTACCAATACCTCTAGACCGGCATTACTTAGTTCTATGTTGGCACTAGAAGTGATGGTGACAAAGCGTAAATCATTACCCAATGAGTGGAGGATGGCAAAGTCGATATCACCTAATTTAATGGTGAGTTCTGCTTGCAAGGATGAGCCTACATTACCAGCTTCACGCTCTATCTCAATCGCCTTGGTTACTTCAGAACGGATTTCCCGAATGCGATTCCATTTCGCCAATAATTCTGCGGCCTGGGTAATTTCAGGGAAAGCACCAAACTCCTCCATGAAGATGGATTCTTTCACTTTCTCATTTGTGCCATGTGGGAAGGCTTGCCATGCTTCTTCTGCTGTGAAGGAGAGAAAGGGCGCTAAGCACTTGAGTAGATTACGGGTGATGTGAAATAAGGCGTTTTGTGCAGCGCGACGATCGGGTGAGTCTGGTGCGCTGGTATAGAGACGATCTTTCAGGATATCTAAATAAAAGCCACCGAGATCTTCAGAACAGAAGGTCAACATGCGCGCTACTGCAGGCTGAAATTCATATACCTGATAGTGGGCCTGTACATCGTTTTGTAATTGACTTGCAAGGGCAACAGCATAGCGATCAATCTCTAACCATTCACTTGCTGGCATCGTGTGCTGGCTTGGATCAAAGTCAGATAAGTTCGCAAGCAAGAAGCGCAGGGTGTTACGAATGCGGCGATAGCTTTCAACCACCCGTTTCAAAATCTCATCGGAGATGGTCATCTCGCCAGAGTAATCAGTGGATGCGACCCACAGGCGA
>CAIKGX010000133.1 GCA_903827075.1 uncultured beta proteobacterium
GAGAGTCATGCATTTCCCCGCCTGCCATTACCGCTTGATCGCTTAAATGGTGGCTTAGAAGTAGATCCTCCTCCATTGATTAAGGGCTATTTGATGATTGGTGCCAAGATTTGCAGCGCACCAGCATGGGATCCGGATTTCAATACCGCTGACGTATTAACCATGTTGCGTTTATCTGAGATCAACCCACGCTATGCCAAGCATTTCTTAGGGCAATAAGGCTGGCGAACTCTGCCAAGAGTTCTGCTAGATTACTTCAAGCTTAGGGTATAAGGTCGGCCGATACGTTCCCATTCGGCCGCTTCTTTTTGTAGACTAAATTCAGTCAGCGGATGTGCCTTAGCCCATTCTTTTGAGATACATACCAAGTAAGCGCCACCGTTCTCGGAAACTTTTACTTTGGGCAGATTAGCATCGCTTCTTCCACGACAAAGCACTTGCGCCAGACGCAAACAAAATAGCATGCGCCAATCAAAAAACCCCGCATTACTTGCTAACTTACCTAATTTGCCAGCATGCCCAATCAGTAAGGCAGCCAATCTAGCTTGATCATTTTTAGAGAATCCTGGCATATCTGCATTACCGGCAATATAAGCAGAATGCTTGTGATAGCCGTTATGCGAAATCGACAAGCCGATCTCATGTAAGTTAGCCGCCCACTGAAGCAAAGCGATATTGTCAGCCCTACTTTCTTCGCTGGGCTTAGGTAATTGAGCCAGATATTCCGCTGCGAGATTACCCACCCGCTTTGCTTGTGCACGATCTACTGAATACCGCTGCATGAACTGCTCAACAGTCACAAAGCGCATATCGTCATGCTGAGATCGGCCTAATAAGTCATACAGGACACCAATACGCAATGCAGCGTCGGTGACTTCCATGCTCTCGATGCCTAACTCATCAAAAACGGCGATCATGATGGCAAGGCCACCTGGCCAAACTGCACGTCGATCGTCTTTGAGCCCCAGCAATTCAACTTGGTTGACGTGCTCGTACTTCAAAAGGTGCTTTTTCATGGCCCTTAAGCCATCACGGGTGATTAAGCCACTAGCTCCATTGACTCGGCCCATGGTTAAGCTATCGCCTTGACCATTGAAGTTATTTTCTGCAATCAGTTCGGCTAAAGCGCGCGCCGTTCCTGATGAGCCAATCACCTGCTTCCAACCACTATTTAAATAAGCCCCAGCAATTACTTGAATTTCTCGGCGGGCAGCTAATTCAGCTTCTTTGAAGGCATGCGCATCAATATTGCCTTTGGGGAAAAATCTCAGGCTGTGTGACACGCAACCAATATAGAGACTTTCCATCAGCTTGGGCTCATAGCCCTTACCGATAATCAGCTCAGTTGAGCCGCCGCCAATATCAACTACCAGACGATTGCCTTGCACTGCAGGCACTTCGTGAGCAGCACCAATATAAATTAAGCGGGCTTCTTCTACGCCAGCAATAATTTCAATAGGAAAGCCTAGAGCCTCTTCTGCATCACGAATAAAATTGGGCGCATTTTTAGCTACGCGCAAAGTATTGGTAGCTACAGCACGCACTTTAGCGGGATCAAAACCCCGAATACGCTCACCAAAACGCCGTATAGCAGTTAAACCGCGCTGGTATGCATCGTTGCCTAGTAGTTTATTGTCAGTAAGACCTGCCGCTAAACGCACGGTCTCTCGAAGAGTATCAATGGGGCGCAATTGGGTGCCTGATGGCGTCTTCACCACTTGGGCTACCAGCATCCGAAAACTATTGGAGCCTAAATCGACAGCAGCTACTAAGTCTGATGAATTGGTACCAGAGACGTCTTTAAACGAGGCCAAAATATTCCCAATAGGAAAGCGAGTAAAAGAATGTGTCTATTTTATGAAAATTTCATGACACATTCATGAAAATAATCGCAAGCCTATTGGTAAAGGGCTAGGCGGCTAAGTTTTGTTCGGAGCTAGAGC
>CAIKGX010000134.1 GCA_903827075.1 uncultured beta proteobacterium
ATACCGGTTTTGCTTTTGGCTCTGGTTTAGAGCGCTTAACGATGTTGCGTTATGGCATAGATGATTTGCGACTCTTTTTTGAAAACGATCTCCGTTTCTTAGCGCAATTTCCAGCTTAATTACTAACCTTTTAAAGTAGATAGCGCACATGCAATTTTCTGAATCTTGGTTACGTCAATACGTCAATCCTTCACTTGATAGCGATGCTTTAGGGCATGCTATGACAATGGCTGGTCTTGAGGTGGAAGAACAGCATTCAGTTGCTCCTGCATTTACTAAGATTGTCATCGCCCAAATTCTATCGGCAGAGCAGCATCCTGATGCTGACCGTTTGCGCGTTTGCAAAGTTGATGCCGGTACCGGTCAAGAATTGCAAATTGTTTGCGGTGCACCCAATGCCCGTGCTGGTATTAAAATTCCTTGCGCTTTAGTCGGCGCTGAGTTGCCGCCATCTGAACCAGGCGGCAAGCCTTTTCAAATTAAAGTGGGCAAGCTGCGCGGCGTAGAAAGCCAAGGCATGCTTTGCTCTGGTCGTGAGCTGGGTCTTGGTGATGATCACGAAGGTATTTTGGAATTAGCAGCCGATGCGCCGGTTGGAGAAGATATACGCAAGTATTTAGATCTGGATGATCAAATCTTTGTCATTAAGTTGACGCCTAATAAAGCCGATTGCTTATCTCTCATGGGTATAGCTAGAGAGGTCTCTGCAATCACTGGCGCTACTTTATGCGCTCCTCAATGGACTGCTGCGAACCTTAGTATTGCCGATAAGCTCAAAGTGACCGTTGAAAACACAGATCTATGCGGACGTTTTGCGGGTCGAGTCATTCGCGGCGTTAATCCACAAGCCAAAACCCCTGATGTGATTGTGCAGCGCTTAGCACGCGCTGGTCAGAGGAGTATTTCAGCATTGGTGGATTTATCCAACTATGTCATGTTGGAAATGGGTCAGCCTACCCATGTATTCGATATCGATAAATTGTCTGGAGATCTTTCTGTTCGCTGGGCGAAATCTGGCGAAACCCTTGAATTGCTAAATGGTCAAACAGTGACCCTCGTTGGCTCAGACTCTTCGGGAAAAGCCCAAGAAGCAGGGGTAGTGGGCGACCAAAAAGGTCCAGTGGCATTAGCGGGAATTATGGGTGGTAATCATTGCGCTGTTAGTGATGACACCAACAATATCTATGTAGAAGCAGCTTATTGGCAGCCATCAGCAATCCAGGGGCGCACTCGTCGCTTCAATTTCAGTACGGATGCAGCCCATCGTTTTGAGCGTGGTGTTGATCCACAAAATACTGTCAATTGCCTGGAGTATTTAACATCCCTTATTGTTGAAGTATGTGGTGGTCAGGTCGGTCCTATTGATGATCAAGTATTAGCGCTACCTGCGCGCAAGCCAGTCAATATGCGTTTAGCTCGCGCTATGAAAGTGATTGGCATCCCGCTTACTAATGAGATTGTTGCTAATGTCTTTACTCGTCTTGGTTTTGAATTTAAACAAGAAGCGAACGATGTCTTTGTAGTTAGGCCACCAAGCTATCGCTTTGATATTGAAATTGAAGAAGATTTAATTGAAGAAGTTGCGCGGATGTATGGTTTTGAAAATATTCCTGACTTACCTCCAGTGGCATCTCTCAAGATGAGCGCTAAAGCAGAAGCAAAGCGGGGTATTCATTTATTGCGCCAGCGTTTTGCTTTACAAGGCTATCAAGAGGCGGTGAACTTTGGTTTTACTGATCTCGAAAGCGAACAGCGCTTAACTGGCGTCACAGAAAAAGAGGTGATTGCGGTTGTAAACCCCATCGCCAATCAATATGGCGTGATGCGCAGCACTCTCTGGGGTGGTTTATTGGCTAACTTGAAGTCCAATCTCAATCGTGGCGCCGGTCGGGTACGTTTGTTTGAGGCCGGCAGGGTATTTGCGCGTGACGATGGCGTACAAGAACTCGCAGGTCAGGTAGCAGGCTTTCATCAGCCCCAGCGCATTGGTGGTTTGGCCTATGGTTCATTTGTGCCAGAGCAGTGGGCTAGCGTTAACCGTGCGGTTGATTTTTTTGACGTAAAAGGGGATCTAGAGCGGGTCTTAGATCCTTTGCATTTCACAACAGTAGCTGCAGTTCATCCCGCCTTGCATCCTGGCCGCTCCTCCCAAGTCCAATTAAAGACTGCCAATGGATTAATCAATATTGGCTGGATTGGTGAGCTTCATCCTGGCTTGCAACAAGCCTATGAATTACCTCAGGCGCCAGTCCTATTTGAATTAGATCTCGAGTCTATAAAGGATTTGGGATTGCCTATCCCGCAAGAGCTCAGTAAGTTTCCCGCAGTGCAGCGGGATTTAGCGGTCGTCGTTAAGCAGAATGTTTCAGCCCAATCTTTGTTAGATGCAATGGCAACGAGTAAGCAAGCTTATGTGCGCGCTATTGAACTCTTTGATGAGTTCAGACCTAAAGCAGGATCGAGCAGCATGGCTGATGACGAAAAAAGCTTAGCTTTCCGCGTTACCTTGCTCAATCCCCAAGAAACATTACAGGATGCGCAGATTGACCTTGTCATGAGTGCTCTGCTGGGAAGTTTAGAGAAAAAGTGTGCAGCGCGCTTGCGCTAGGTTTAGTATTACTAAAAACAGACTATCCATAAAAAGAATTGCGAAAGAGACTTGCAATGAGTGAATTAATTAGCAACGATACCGTTACCAAGAATGAGCTTTCTGAAGCGCTCTTTGATCAGGTCGGCTTAAACAAGCGTGAAGCGAAAGACATGATCGATGCTTTTTTTGATCGTGTTGGCCATTCGTTAGAAGTTGGTGTTGAAGTGAAGATTTCTGGTTTTGGCAATTTCCAGTTGCGCAATAAGTCTGCTCGCCCTGGCCGTAATCCGAAGACTGGCGAAATGATTCCGATTGCCGCTCGTCGGGTAGTGACATTTCATGCAAGTCAAAAACTCAAGGACGTAGTTGAGTCACATGCTCGAGAAAACCGCGTTTGATAGCGGGCTGGCGCTGCCCAGTTCGCAGTTACCTCCTATACCCGCTAAGCGCTATTTCACGATTGGTGAAGTAGCTGACTTGTGTGGCGTGCGTTCCCACGTTTTACGCTATTGGGAACAAGAATTTACTCAATTAAGCCCCCAAAAACGCCGAGGGAATCGTCGTTATTACCAACATCATGAAGTGGTGCTGATTCGTAAGATTAGAGCGCTTTTATATGAAGAGGGCTTTACGAT
>CAIKGX010000135.1 GCA_903827075.1 uncultured beta proteobacterium
ATAGGATTGGCATGAAGATAAATCACTGTGCCACGTTCACTAAGCGCTTGGCGATTTTCGGAAAGTAGTACCGCGCCTCCACCGGTTGCTAACACTAGATCGTTCTCGGAGGCGGCATCTTTAATAGCCTGAGCTTCGCGTTTGCGAAAGCCGTCCTCGCCTTCCATCTCAAAAATCACGGGAATTTTGACGCCACAACGCTCCTCAATGATGTGGTCGGCATCTAGAAAGCGGCGACCTAATTTCTTTGCCAGTAACTTACCGACGGTCGACTTGCCGGCGCCCATGAGGCCAATAAGAAAGATATTGTTGGATGAAGAATTCACCCTTTGATTTTATTAGGGTTTGTTGAGTACGGTGGGAGTTAAAAAGACTAATAGCTCAGTTTTATCTGCCAACTTGGATTTATGGCGGAATAAATGGCCAATGAGTGGAATATCTCCAAGTAAAGGAATCTTCACTTCATCTTCGCGCTCAGTGGTTTGAAAAATCCCGCCAATAATGGCTGTGCCGCCATTCTCTACAGTGACTTCTGAACTCAGGCTTTTGGTGTCAATGGCGTAACCTTGCTCCGTTTTCATGCCAATAGTGTCTTTATTGATCCCCACCAACATCGAAATCTTTCCATCGGGATGAATTTTGGGAAGGACCTCCAGACGTAAGTTAGCCTTCCTGAACTGCAGTTTGCTACCATTTTGGGAGGTAGTTTGATAAGGCAGCTCTGTTCCTTGCTCAATGGTAGCTTTCACTTGGTCACCCGTCATGATGCGGGGGTTGGATAGAATCTTTCCTTGCCCATCCGACTCTAGGGCAGATAGTTCCATTTGTAGTAAGCGGCTAGCATTTTTAGATACGAGGGTAGCTGCCAGAGTGGCAGGATTAAAACCATTGAGACCTGCCCCTGCTAAATCGAAGTTCCCACTCAACTTCTGATCGGGGTGATTACCAATCCCATTTGCCTGATATCCCAGTTTGATACCTAATTCCCGGGCAAAGCGTTGGTCAGCCTCAACGATCCTGGCCTCGATCAGGATTTGACGTGGGCTATTAATATGATCTCCTCCAAAAGGAAGGGCGGCATCTTCACGGCGAAATTTTAAAAAAGCAGCAATTTCACTATGCAGCCCAATCCAGTAAATATCGCCATTTCGGACTAAACGCAATCCTCGGCTTGCAAGGATGGAATGAAGTGCTGTTTGCCAGGGGGTATTGTTGAGGTCAATTGAGATCTTGCCTTGAATGGACTCACTGAGTAGAAAGTTGGTATTACCTAATTTCGCTAGAACTTGCAATAGCTCGCTAACTTCAATATTGCCAAATTGAAGACTAATCGGCGTTTCAGCCAAGGATTTTGGATGGGTATTTTCGAGGGCTGCTTCGCTGACAGATAAGGTGAAAAAAGCCAATAAGAGGGCCATGAGAGAGGTGCTAAATTGCCGCTTTATTTGCACTGAGTTCATTCGCTTTGGGATGATTTCAAGGTAATGGATTTACCCTTGGGGTGGGTGACAATAGCGGCTTCTTTTTGGACTTGGCTCAAGCGCCACTCCCCTAGAACAAGATCCTCTTTTTTGAACATGACCGTCTTGTTACCCGTATGGAAAAAAGCTTGTTCAACCACCCCTATTCGGGTGATGCCTAAATAACGCCAATGCCGAAGCTCCGCTTCATGTGGGTGGGGTGCTGGAGCCTTAAATACCTTTTTTGGGGTAGCGGATACTAATTTAGAGTGAATACTTACTTCAATTTCATCCATTATTGTATATAACTCATCTTGATCATCCTCCCAGCTTTGAATAGCAAAAGTCAGATCTTTTTTCATTGCACTTATTTGCTTATTCATCTCTTCCAGCGATGCTTGAGAGTCCGCTTTGTGAGACTCAAAGACCCAAAATAGTCCAAGGCTAAGGGCAACAATAATCCCTCCAAGGGCTAGAAAAAACCATTTACTCTTTGCATCAAATGGAAGGGATAACTCAGTTAGAAGCCCTTGCTTTGGTGCAATTGGGGCACTGAATTCTGGCTTTGTTGCTCTGGGATTTTTGCGAATGCCATGCGGATCAGGGAT
>CAIKGX010000136.1 GCA_903827075.1 uncultured beta proteobacterium
GTATGTATCAACCCCAAGCTGGCGCTATTTTGATTGATAACGTAGATATTCGCCAGTTAGACCCGATTGAGCTGCGCCGGATGATTGGTTACGCCCCACAAGATATTCAATTATTCAGAGCAACGATAGCGCAGAACTTACGCTTGGCACGTCCTGATGCTACCGATGATGAGGTATATCAGGCGCTGGATATGGCCGGTGGACTGGAGCAAGTATTGGCTCTTCCTAGAGGATTGGAATATCGCGTGGGAGACAACACCAACGATCTGCCATCCAGCCTAAAACAAAAATTGTCTTTAGCGCGTGCCTATTTAACTAGGGCGCCGATCATGGTTTTTGATGAACCCGGTGCGGGGTTAGATGAATATGGTGATCGTAAGTTTATGGAAACCTTAAGAGAGCTCAAGGGCAAAACCACCGTGATCTTTATCAGTCACCGCCCAAGTCATATTCGTTTGGCAGATACCTTATTGGTCTTAGACAAAGGCTATTTGCGCGCCGCTGGACCTCCTAATGAATTACTCAAGCAACCTACCGCAGCTTAAGCAATGAATACACTACACAACAAGTTACTAGGCCAGAAAAAACTAAGTAAGAGAGTCAAATTATGAATACGCCCATTCCGCAAGAGCCAGAAAAAGGGAATCCATTAGTGCTTGGAAGCCGCAATGATAATTACATTGCAAAAGCGATCCTTTTGGAAGAAGCCGCCCCTCCGGTGTACTGGCAAACTACAGTCAAGCTAATTGCTTACTCTTTAGGTGCCTTCTTTATTTGGGCCTTATTTGCTACTCTCGATGTAGTTGCTACAGCGCCTGGCCAAGTGATGCCGATTCAATCAGTGAAGATTATTCAGCACGTCGATGGTGGCCGTATTGCCACTATTGATGTAGTGGATGGCCAAGAAGTAAAAGAGGGTCAAGTACTGATGCGCTTAAATGACACTGAAGCTGGCGCTGAGTATCAAACCCTTTCGGCAAAATATTGGGGTCTATTTACACGGGTAGAGCGCCTACGCGCGCTGCTTGGCGATCGTAAGGCAGATTTCTCAGCCGTGCCAGAGCAATATAAGCAAGTCGTGGCTGAACAAGAATTTACTCTTAAGACATCAAAAGAGCAGATTGGACAGTTAGAGGCAGAAATCAAGATCCTGGGAGAAGTGAGTTCTATTCGGGGTGACTTGGCTAAAGAGAAGCTGGCAACCCGAGTGCAAGCCTTGGATGCCCAAAGAAATCTGAGTCAAGCGCAGGCAGAGCTATTGCGTTATCGCAAAGCTAGTATGGATGACCTCAATATTTCAACTGGTGAGTTAGCTCAAACTGAAGAGCAAATGACCAAGCTCAAAGATCGCTTAGAGCGCGTTGATATCCTCTCTCCGGTTGATGGTGTAGTGCAAGATCTGAAGTTCCGTACCATAGGCGGGGTGATACCTCCCGGTGCAACTCTAATGAACGTCGTGCCGCTCGATGGCAAGATGCATGCAGAAGTGCGTGTCCAGCCAACGGATATTGGATTTGTGAAAAAAGGGGAAGACGCCCGCCTCAAATTAGGTACTTATGACTTTATGCGCTATGGCACCATTGAGGGCAAAGTCGTGATGGTTTCTTCTTACAGCACCTTAGATGAAAAGTCGAACCCGTATTTCAAGGTCGTTGTGAGTATTCCGCAAAACTTTGTGGGTGACCAAACAAAGACCATTGAACCTGGTATGACTGTGCAAGCAGACATCATTACTGATCGTCAGTCAGTTCTTAGGTATCTCTTGCGCCCAATCTATGTGGCTTTCTCACAGGGTATGCGTGAGCGTTAATAGCAAGACTACTAAGATCAGCTAAACATTCATCAAAAACTGAGTCGATAAGTTATATAAATGAACGCACTAAATTCGCCGATAGATAAGAAAGGGGCTAAAGCACCTAGCGCCGTGAGAAGTGCTGCGCCGAGCAGCCCCCGAAAGTCGGTTGCTGA
>CAIKGX010000137.1 GCA_903827075.1 uncultured beta proteobacterium
ACCAGCACCAGCAGACTTATTTACAGGAATGATGGCCTGTTTCATGAGGTTATTTTTGGTGATGATGCCTTGGATCATGCGGGCCATTTGGTCAGCACCACCGCCAGGGCCAGCAGGAATAATGAACTCAACTGGTTTAGTTGGCTCCCAAGCTGCAAATGCAGGTGAAACTCCAGCTACACCGAGGGCTAATGCGGTGGAAATCAATGCCCCTTTTAACTTCATTTTCATGAACGCTCCTCCAGAAATTGGTATGCCAATAGTACTTTGGCTTCTCTTTGTTGTGTGACGATTTTTATGCAAATTGGGGCATCAACACTTGATTGCCATCAATAATTCCTAAATAGGTGCATAGGGGTAACACTAAGATACCTAGTAGTAACCCTATCCCATATTTGGTGCCGCTTGCCGGAATCGAACTGGCGACCTTTTCATTACGAATGAACTGCTCTACCAACTGAGCTAAAGCGGCGGTGTGGGATGCTGTATTACTTAGCCTTACCCTGAGGTTGTATTTTAGCGGAAGCGATCTAAAAGCTTCTTACTAACCTTATCTAAGGCGGTGGAATCTTTAATTAAAAACTGTAAGCCATTTGAGTCCGCAATTAACAAGGTATTGCCGGCAATGCGACGGATGTCTTCCTCACCCTTTAATCGAATACGGGTTGGGCCTCTATCAGTCTCGATATCCCAAATACTTGGTGTAGCAAAAGTGGATACCTTGGTAATTTTTTCAATAACTGGCATGAACTCCCGCGCAGCCATCTCCTCTTCAATGAGGGCTAACTCCCCTTCTGGAATGGCACCCATATCGGCAAACCAGCATAACTCCTTGCCAGACTGGTCCATTAATGAGAGTCCATCACCTGGTGCGGTAATGGGGAAGGCTCTGACTGGATAGATGCCAATATGCCGATCACCAGCAGCATCAATGAGCACTAGGCGCCCTAAGGCATCACGCTCAAGCTGATGGGGCTTTTGATAGGACTTCATTGGGTGTGTCTTGGGATGACTCATACGCCCCCTCCGATCGCCTTAGCAGCTACTTGCAAACGCTCTTCTTCTTGCTCATCCATGCTCTCACCAATCGCACCACCCTCAACCAATTCAGCAGCATGGCGCAGTTGGGCTTGATAGAGAGCGTAGTACGCACCTTGGGCTTCCATCAATGCATCGTGAGAACCAATTTCTACGATCTCACCCTTATCAAGCACCACCAAGCGATCGGCTTTTCTTAAGGTGGAGAGTCGATGGGCAATCGCAATGGTCGTACGACCTTTCACGAGATTATCTAAAGCACGCTGAATCTCTTTCTCAGTAGTGGTATCTACTGAAGATGTGGCCTCATCCAAAATCAAAATGCTGGGGTTAATCAGTAATGCACGCGCAATGGAAATGCGTTGACGCTCACCACCAGATAAAGATTGGCCACGCTCACCTACTAGAGAGTCATATCCCAATGGTAAGCGCAAGATAAATTCATGGGCATGGGCAGCACGCGCTGCTTCAATAATTTCTTCACGTGTAGCATCCGGTTTACCGTAAGCAATATTTTCGGCAATAGTGCCAAAGAATAAAAATGGTTCTTGTAAAACCAAGCCAATGCGTTTGCGATAATCCGCAATACCAATGCTACGAATATCACGGCCGTCTAAAGCAACTGAGCCAGAACTCACATCATAGAATCGGCAAATCAAGTTCACTAACGTGCTCTTACCTGAGCCACTATGCCCTACCAAGCCAATCATCTCCCCGGGAGCAATGTCTAAATCAATTCCTTTGGAGACGGCACGGTTGCCGTAGCGGAAACCTACGCCACGTAAGGAGATGCGCCCTTTGACCTCACCTAGAGGTATAGGGTTGACGGGTTCTGGAACGCTAGATACATGATCCAAAATATCGAAGATGCGCTTAGCGCCTGCTGCTGCTTTTTGGGTATGCGAAACAATCCGGCTCATCGAATCTAAACGAATATAAAAACGTCCGATATAAGCTAAGAAGGCAATCAACACACCGACGGTGACTTTTTGATGGGCGACTTGCCAAATACCAAAACCCCACACCACAAGTAAACCTGTTTCTGTAAGCAAAGTTACTGTAGGAGAAAACAATCCCCAGACACGATTCACTCGATCATTAATTTGAAGGTTGTGCTTATTGGAATCTACAAAACGCTTAAGCTCGCGCTCTTCTTGTGCAAAAGCCTTCACCACCCGAATACCAGGAATCGTATCAGCCAAGATATTGGTGACCTCCGACCAAATACGATCAATCTTTTCAAAGCCAAAACGTAACTTATCGCGCACCACATGAATCATCCACACGATGAACGGCAATGGTGCCAGTGTTACTAAAGCCAACAAGGGGTCAATCGATGCCAAGATGATGGCAGTCATGGTGATCATTAAAACATCCGTTGCAAAATCCAATGCGTAGAGCGAGAGGAACACGCAGATCCGATCGGTTTCAGCGCCAATACGGGCAATGAGATCGCCAGTACGCTTGCCGCCAAAGTATTCCAAGGAAAGTTTGAGAAGATGTTCAAAGGTCGTGTTACGTAGGTCAGCACCGATACGCTCACTGACTAAAGCGAGGAGATAAGTCTTCCACCAACCCAGACCCCAAGCCACAATTGCCGCAGCAAACAAGGCAAACAGATACATGCTTGCCAAATGAAAATCAATCGGATTGCCCCGCTCATACGGAATCAAGACATGATCCATGAGAGGCATCGTCAAATAGGGCGGTATGAGAGTAGCTCCAGTAGACAGCAAGGTCAGCACAAAACCCAGTAAGAGCTCTTTTTTATAGGGCCGTGCAAAGCGCCACAATTTGAATAAAGTCCAAGTGGATGGCGGCTGGTCATCCTCAGGATCACAAGTAGGACATGCATCTGAATTCGCGGGCTTCGGACTTAAGCATACCGGGCAGACTTGTTTATCGTATTCCGATGGCTCATTAAGCACTGCACCCATCTGATCACCCTGTGCCACTTGCTTGAAGGCGCCCTGCAAACGCAAGACTTGTGGATTGACGCCCAAGGTGAAATACCAAATTCGAAGCAAACTTTCTGATGTTTCAAGTTTGAGATGACCTACACCTGCATGATCGCCGTGGATCAAATGGGCCCCTGAACTCATGGGCCATGATTCAAAATGCTGGCCATCGGTCCAAAATAAACCTTCCCGAGCCAGCAAAAGCAGGCTTTTTGCAAAGCGCATTTCCCCATCCAAATCCAGCTCAACCCATGCCAGTATGGCTTCTTGGGTTTTAATGGGGCACTGGGAAGTTGCTAATGCACTTAACCAATAACTTGGGAGGATAGGGGCGGAGTGGGAAATTTCTAGCTTCATTGACCCTAAAAGTATAGTGGAGCTAGATTTTTTAGATTTACTATCTATGTCAACTTATCAGCCTGCAAAGCCGTTAAATTGTCGAGGTAAGCCTTTTTACGTATTTTTGCTAATTTTGTGGATTTCCAATAATTATTAGAAACAGAGAGACAGTCTGAGACGTCCCCGCCCCTAGAGGCGCTGATCATCGCTATTCCACACATGCCCCAATTACTAGATAAAACCATTGAGATCTTGAGTGTCAAGCATCTCCGCGGCCCCAATATGTGGACTTACCATCCCGTGATTGAGGTTTGGATCGACATAGGTGACTTAGAGGATTACCCCTCTCATCTGATTCCAGGATTTTATGACCGTCTGGTCAAAGCCCTTCCTAGCCTTCAAGAACACCGGTGTAGTTATGGTGAAGCGGGTGGCTTTCTCAAGCGTGTAGAGGAAGGCACCTGGCCTGCCCATATTCTGGAGCACCTCACCTTAGAACTTCAAAACTTAGCCGGTATTCCTGGGGGATTTGGCAAAGCCCGTGATGGTGATCGTCGCAGTGTTTACAAAGTCATGGTGAGCGCCATCAACGAAGAGGTCACCCTTACTGCACTTAAATACGCCAGAGACCTCTACTTGGCACTTGCTCAAGACACTAAAGACTGTGTAGCTGAAGTCCAAACTATTATTGAAAATCTTCGAGAGCTAGGTGACGACCTTTTGCTTGGGCCAAGCACGGCCTGCATCGTCAATGCCGCCGAAGAACGTGGCATTCCATCGATTCGTTTATCGGAAGGTAATTTAGTTCAGCTAGGTTATGGCGCTAAGCAGCGTCGCATTTGGACTGCAGAAACAGATCAGACTAGCGCGATTGCTGAGACCATCTCACGCGATAAAGATTTAACCAAGAGCTTATTGGCCAGCGCTGGGGTCCCCACCCCTGAAGGTAGGACAGTAACTAGCCCGGATGATGCCTGGGAAGCTGCGCAAGATATAGGCCTGCCAGTGGTAGTCAAACCCATCGACGGCAATCATGGTCGCGGTGTATTTATCAATCTATATACCCAACAAGAAATTGAAGCAGCTTACGCTGTAGCCATTAATGAAGGCAGCGAAGTATTAGTAGAACGCCATATCATTGGTGATGAGCATCGTCTATTAGTGGTTGGCAATAAAGTAGTTGCAGCGGCCAAGGGAGAAACGGTTTGGATTACTGGTGACGGTAAGCACACGGTTCTTGATCTGATTCAGATTCAAATTAATTCCGATCCGCGTCGCGGAACCGCAGAAGAACATCCACTCAATCCAGTGCGCATTGACTCTGCAGTTGAACTAGAGCTTGCTCGCCAAAAACTCACTGGCGCCAGCATCCCTCCTATAGATCAAAAAGTACTGATTCAAAGCAACGGTAATGTGGCTTTTGACGTTACTGACTTAGTCCATCCTGAAGTGGCTAGTCAAGTTGCGCTCGCCGCCCGTGTAGTGGGTTTAGAGATTGCCGGTGTTGACTTAGTTGCTCAGGATATTAGCAAACCACTGGAATCCCAAAATGCCGCAATTGTGGAAGTGAATGCTGGCCCTGGCTTACTGATGCACTTAAAGCCAGCGAGCGGTAAGCCTCAGCCAGTTGGCAGAGAAATTGCCAATCACCTCTTCCCTCCTGGCACTGAATATCGCATCCCAGTAGTGGGCGTTGCCGGTGCACGCGGTAAAACCCCTGTTGCAGAAATGATTGCGCACTTCTTGCGCCTCACCAATCTATATGTAGGCCTCTCTTGTAGCAAAGGCTTATTTTTTGGTCATCGCGCTATTCAGAAAAGCAATGCAGCCAATTGGGAAAATGCGCGTCGGACTCTGCTTAATCGGGCAGTGGAAGCAGCTGTTATTGAAAATAACAATTTATCGATGTTGATCGAAGGCTTAGCTTATGACCGCTGCCAAGTTGGTGTCGTGCTTAACGTAGACCCAAGCGCAAATTTCCCTCAATACGCGATTTTTGATGAAGACCAAGTCTTTAGCATTATCAGAACCCAAGTGGATGTCGTATTACCAACAGGGGTAGCTGTTCTAAATGCAGATGACCCTCTGGTGACACAGATGGCAGAGCTCTGTGATGGTGAGGTGATTTTCTTTACCCAAGATTCCTCCTCTGCAATAGCAGAAGATCATCTAAATAAAGGTGGTCGTGTAGTCTTAGTGGGTAAGCAACAGATTACCCTTAAGCTTGGTAAACAAGATCAAAAAAATATCCCTGTGCCACGTCACTCAGAGCCTGATGCAAATGCTCCCTGGAAATCCATGAACTTAGGAGCAGCAATTGGTGCGGCGTGGGCCTTGGAGATTCCATTTAACGTTATTGAAGCTGGTGCAGAAACCTTTGTTTCTGACGCAAGCGTTCCAACAGGGGTTTAATTGGAAATCACCCGAATTCGTATGCTGCGCGGACCCAATTTATGGAGCCGCCACACTGCCTTAGAGGCAATCGTTTCTTGCGAAGAAAATGAGCGCTCAATTGATTCCATTCCACAATTTGAGACCAAGATTCGGGAGCGCTTTCCGCAACTAGGCAGCATGCGTCGCGGTGGCCATAACGAAGTCCTCTCTTTAGCTCACGCACTAGAGCATGCCGCACTTGGACTTCAATCTCAAGCAGGTTGCCCTGTCACTTTTAGTCGCACTGTACAAACTATTGAAATAGGTGTTTATCAAGTCGTAGCAGAATACTCCGAAGAAGTCGTTGGTCGTATGGCGTTTGACTTTGCCTTTGCTCTCATACAAGCGACCCTGAACGACGCCCCTTTTGATCTCGCTGCCGCCCTTTCTGAACTAGAAGCTTTGTATGAAGATGTACGTTTAGGCCCTAGTACCGGCTCTATCGTCGATGCCGCCATTCAGCGCAATATTCCCTTTCGCCGCATGACCGAAGGCAGCATGGTGCAGTTCGGCTGGGGTAGTAAACAAAAACGCATTCAAGCTGCAGAAACTAGCGATACCAGCGCGATTGCTGAAGCCATTGCACAAGATAAAGAGCTCACTAAAAACTTGCTGGCTGCCGCAGGTGTTTCCGTTCCTATTGGCGAAGTAGTGACTACAGCTGATGATGCTTGGCGTGCCGCCCAAAAAATGGGCGGGGCTATTGTGCTCAAACCTAAAGATGGTAATCAGGGTAAGGGTGTAGTAGCTAATATTCAGACTGAAGCGGAAGTCCGTGCGGGCTTTATTGTTACCCAGGTCTTTGGTCGTGAAACCATTGTGGAGCGCTATCTACCGGGTGCCGATTACCGCTTGCTGGTGGTTGGCAATCGCCTCTCTGCCGCAGCACGTCGTGAGCCGGCACAAGTTGTCGGTGATGGCACTCACACAATTGCCCAATTGGTAGAGCTTGAGAATCAAAACCCCTTACGTGGTGATGGTCATGCCACCGCTTTAACCAAGATTCGTTTTGACGATATTGCGCTAGCGCATTTAGCCAGCTCTAATCTGTCTCCTCAATACGTTCCCAAAACGGGTGAGCGCGTACTATTGCGCAATAACGCCAATTTAAGTACTGGCGGAACAGCGACTGATGTGACCGATGATGTCCATCCTGATGTTGCTGCGAGTGCTATTGCTGCCGCGCAAATGATTGGCTTAGATATTGCTGGGGTAGATATTTTATGTGAGGCAATCTATAAGCCTCTAGAAGCACAAGGTGGTGGCATTGTTGAAGTCAATGCAGCACCAGGCTTACGCATGCATCTCAAGCCCTCTTACGGGAAGAGTCGCCCTGTAGGTGAGGACATTATTAATACGATGTACCCCTTTGGCGAGGATGGCCGCATTCCAGTGGTTGCCGTTACCGGTACCAACGGTAAAACGACTACTGTGCGATTAATTTCTCACTTACTTAGTGAGACTGGCTTACGTGTGGGTATGACGACTACTGATGGCGTCTATATCAATAATCGATTAATAGATTCCGGTGATTGCAGTGGGCCTAAGAGTGCGCGCAATGTCTTGATGCACCCCGATACCGATGCTGCTGTTTTAGAAACTGCTCGCGGTGGCATGCTACGCGAAGGCTTAGGATTTGACCGTTGCGAAGTAGCTGTAGTAACTAATATTGGTGAAGGCGATCACTTAGGCCTGAACTACATTACTAGCGTTGAAGATTTGGCGATTCTAAAACGGGTTATTGTTCAAAACGTAGCCCCTACCGGAGCGGCCGTTCTCAATGCAGCAGATCCTATCGTTGCCAAGATGGGTGATGTGTGTACCGGTCGGGTGATTTTCTTTGCCCAGAACCAACACCATCCGGTCATCGCAGCGCATCGTGCTAAGAATAAAAAAGTGATCTACTTTGACGGTACCTATATCATTGCCTCTAAGGGTGCTCGCGTCTTATATCGTTTCCCTGTTAGTGAGATTCCCCTCACACAAAATGGTGTTCTCGGTTTCCAAGTTGAAAATGCCATGGCCTCCATTGGTGCTGCCTGGGCATTAGGTCTTGATGCTGAAAAGATTGCTCGAGGCCTTCATTCTTTTGAGAGTTCAGCTAACGCAGTGCCAGGACGCTTTAACCAGTTCCAACATAAAGGTGCTACGGTAATTGCAGACTATGGTCATAACCCCGATGCAATGCGCGCTTTAGCGAGCGCCATTGAGGCCATGAAACCCAAAAAGAGTCACGTGGTAATTAGCGGTGCAGGCGATCGCCGGGATGAAGATATCCGTGATCTCACACGTATTCTGGGCAATAGCTTTGATAACGTCATTCTGTATCAAGATCAATGTCAACGTGGCCGTGAAGATGGTGAGGTTTTAAAGCTTCTGCAAGAAGGCCTGGTCGGTACTACCAAAGCCAAGCAAGTCAAAGAAATCACTGGTGAATTTCTAGCAATTGATACCGTCTTAAATGATTTAGCTGCTGGTGATATCTGCTTAATTTTAATTGATCAAGTAGAAGAGTCCCTCGCCTACCTCAAAGAAAAAGTGCGGCCTTAAGTAAAAACCAAATGGTCCCATAAGTAAAAAGCCCAATCAATGATTGGGCTTTTTTAATGCTGCCTCAGACCGTAATCACACCTGGGAATGGTACCGCTCTAAACGCTCGATTTCTTCTTTAGATCCCAACATGACAGAAACACGCTCATGCAAATCAGTTGGAATTAAATCCATAATGCGTTGGTTACCATTAATCGATGCCCCACCTGCCTGCTCAACTAAAAAGCTCATCGGATTGGCTTCGTACATCAAACGCAACTTCCCTGGTTTATGGGGCTCACGCTGATCCCAGGGGTACATAAAGACGCCCCCGCGAGAAAGTACGCGATGCACATCTGCCACCATGGATGCAATCCAGCGCATATTGAAATCCTTATCACGCTCACCAGTTACGCCAGCAAGGCATTCCTCAACATAACGGCGTACGGGTTGCGCCCAATGGCGCATATTGGACATATTAATTGCAAACTCTTTAGTGGAATACGCGATCTCTACCGCATTCTTAATGAGTACAAATTCGCCGCTGTCTTTATTTAAAGTAAACATGGCAACACCATCACCCAAAGTCAATGCCATGGTTGTCTGAGGGCCATACACCACATAACCAGCAGCTACTTGATGATGTCCTGATAGTAAAAAGTCAGCAGTTTGTAAAGGCGCTGTTGGTTCTTGCTTTTGGAGAACAGAAAAAATAGTGCCGATCGATACGTTGACATCAATATTGGAAGAGCCATCGAGTGGGTCAAATAGCAATAAGTAGTCGCCAGTGCCTTGGACTGCCATTGGCAATTCCATTTCTTCGGAAGCTAATCCAGCCAGTGCCTTGCAGTCTTGTACGCCTTCAATCAATAAGTCATTAGCAATGACATCGAGCTTTTGCTGAACTTCACCTTGTACGTTGCCTGTACCGGCAGATCCTAA
>CAIKGX010000138.1 GCA_903827075.1 uncultured beta proteobacterium
AAAACGACATAAAACTGAGGTAAATTACTCCACTTTGGGGATAATTTGCCTTGCTCCACGGTTGAGCTTCAATCTCAATTTGTGCCGCACTAATAAATGAGCCTCTTTTGTAAGACCTGGCCTGAGCGCCGCTAAAAGAAAGCCCGAATGACTCGCAAGTTTTATCTCCTTTTAATCATGAGCATGATTGGTACGCTATTGGGTGTTGCCATCAACACACCAGTATTTGCTCAGAAAGCTGGGTCTGGTGCTGATCAAGTAGAAAGCGTTGCCGAGCCAATCGAGGGAATTCCAACCGAGGGAAGTATTTGGGGGATACCAGTCAACCTCCACGGTCAAACTACCTACATTAATCAACGCTATAACAATTTCACATCATCCTATTCTGGTGAGAATAGTTTGGATGCCCAAAAGTCCATGAGTTACACCTGGTCTGGCACTTTATTCTTTGGTGCACGTATTGCCCCCAATACCGATATTTACTTCAATCCCGAAGTGGTCTCCGGCGTACCCTTCTCGGGCTTGGTAGGTCTGGGTGGCTTTACGAACGGTGAAGCAACTAAAGCAGGCGGTGCACAAGCCAAGTTTTATTCTGCTAGGGCTTTTGTGCGTCAGACTATTAACCAGGAGGGCGATAAAGTTGTTCTTGAAAATGAGGCCAATCAAATTACCCAAACTGTAAGTAGTAATCGCGTTGTGCTTACTGGTGGACAGTTTTCTACGCTGGATATTTTTGATGATAGCCGTTACGCAAAAGATCCCCGTGTGCAGTTTATGAACTGGGGCAACATGACCTATTTGGCATATGACTATGCCGCAGATGCGCGTGGTTATAGTTGGGGTTTAGCTGGTGAGTGGTATTTAGATAATTGGGTGATGCGCGCGTCTCGCATGATTACTCCTAAGAGTCCCAATGGCCGTGATCTTAATTGGCAGATTTTTAAGGCTTACGGCGATCAAGTTGAGGTTGAGCGTCAGCATAATATTGGTGACCTATCGGGAAAGGTAAGCGTTCTGGGTTATCGTAATAAGATGATTTTGGCGCGTTTTCAGGATGCGACTAATTACGTCATTCAAAACAATGCGCAGGGTACTCAAGCGATTAATGATGTACGGAATAATTACCAGTACAAAACTGGTATTGGTATCAACGCTGAACAAGCTTTAGCTTCTGATATGGGTGTCTATATGCGGGCCCTTACATCGGATGGCCATACAGAAACCATGTCCTTCACCGAGGCGGATAATTCTATTTCAGTGGGCTTTAGTGTCGATGGAGTACGCTGGAATCGACCAAAAGATACGATTGGTATCTCAATGATGCAAAATGGTCTATCTAGTTATCGTCGAAATTATTTGCAAAATGGTGGCGTATCTTATTTTATTGGCGACTATGCAAGCCCTACTCAAACTATTACTTATAAGCCTGAGCAGATTGCTGAACTTTATTACAATGCGATGGTTGTGCAGAATGTATTGCTAGGGGTGAACTACCAGCACATTAATAATCCCGCCTATAACTCAGCACGTGGACCGGTGAGTATTTTCTCATTTCGCGTACACGCTGAGTTCTAAGGGGTTGCTATGAATTCATTTTTAAGATTGTTTGCAGTTTTACTTTCAATCAGCTCCTTTGGCGTATATGCACAGGTTGATATTTATGGCGCTGGCTCATCTTTAGCTTTTCCGGTAATTCAGGAGTTAGTAAGGCAATTTAAAGAGCAAAAAAAGATCGAGATTACATACCACTCGACGGGCTCCGGGGAGGGTATTCGACGCATTGTAGCTAGGGCGGTAGATTTTGCCCTATCAGATATTCCGTTAACACAATATGAATTAAATACTCAAGATTTGGTGCAATTCCCAGTATTTGCTAGTGCTATCGTTCCAGTGGTGAATTTACCTGGCCTAGAAAACCAACACTTAACATTGACCGGCAGTATCTTGGCTGATATGTATTTGGGCCGTATTATTCAATGGAATGACAAAGCAATTCAGGAGCTTAACCCTAGTCTCAATTTACCCCAATTGCCAATTAAAGTGATTTATCGGTCTGACGTCTCCGGCTCTAGCTATGTATTTACTTCCTATTTATCCAAAGCTAGCGTTCACTGGAATGATCAATATGGCATTGGGTCCAAAGTTAGGTGGCCAGTAGGAGAGGGAGCAAAAGGGAGTAATGGGGTTCAAGAAGCAGTAAAAAATACAAAGGGTGCAATTGGTTACCTTGAGTATGGCGTTGCGTCGAGTGCTCAATTTAGTCTTGCTGATTTAGTGATTGGTGAAAAAGTAGT
>CAIKGX010000139.1 GCA_903827075.1 uncultured beta proteobacterium
CTCATCATTCCGGTAAGTAAGGTAGCTGCCGCCTTGGGTTTTCTGACGGCATTCATTTACGCGTGGTTAGCGGGCTTTCAAATACCCGCACAAAGAACGATGTATATGGTGGGTGTCGTCGCTTTTGCTCTTTGGACCGGCAGAAATCCCCGCTCTTTTGATATCTGGTGGTGGGCTTTAGCTTTAGTGCTGGTGATTGATCCGATGGCACCATACACGCCTGGTTTCTGGCTATCATTTGGCGCAGTCGCAGCCATTTTGTATGGCATGAAAGATTCCGGCGGCCTCTTAGGAATACCTACCGGTAAAGAATTAGAAATGCATTACATAGATAGGACTAAGCAAGCCTTGTTTGAAGCCTGTCGTGTACAGGCTATAGTCACGATTGCGTTATTACCACTAACGCTGTATTGGTTTTATCAGGTTTCAATTGTGTCTCCACTTGCTAATGCGTTTGCTATTCCATTGGTAAGTTATGTTGTCACGCCTTTAGCCATTAGCGGAGCACTCTTGCCAGAGTTCATTGGCAAATACTGCTTAATACTCGCCCATGCCTCAATGGAATATTTAGCGCTTGCGCTTAGTGGAATGGCCAGCTGGCCGTGGTCTATGGTGTTATCTCATCAACCACATTGGTGGGTGCTTGCCATTGCAGTCATCGGAGTGGTGATAGCAATTCGTCCAGGCCCGATTAGGGATTCCTGGAAATCTAGAGTGATGGGTTTGGCCTTATCGTGCACCTTATTTATCAAGCCCTTTGAGGTGAAGATTGGACCAGGCAGCTTTAGGGCTAGCGTCTTAGATATTGGCCAAGGCACCGCTGTATTGATCGAAACCACTACCAAGAAATTACTGTATGACACCGGCCCCATTCAGGGTAAGAAAGATGATGCAGGCCAACGGATCATCCTGCCATTTTTTAGGGGTAGAGGGATTGATCAAGTTGATCGGATGGTGATTAGCCATAGCGATAGCGATCACGTTGGTGGTGCAGCGACTTTACTAAAAGAGGTCCGTTTTGAATCGATGATCGGCTCCTTACCTAGCGCCAATTCCTTGCTGGCTAATCTAAGCTCCAGAAAAATACCTAGCATTCCCTGTCGCTATGGCCAGTATTGGGTTTGGGATGAGGTGGAGTTTTATATATGGCATCCACATGAAGAAATGCTTTTCAGCTCGACTCAAACTGGTAAACCCAATGAGATGAGTTGCGTCTTAGAGGTCAGAAATAAGACTGCCTCACTCTGGTTGACGGGCGATGTAGAGAAGCAAGGTGAGGCAGATATCACTACCAGACTAAGTCAGGAAAACTTATATGTACTGCAGGATAAAGAGTTGATCTTGATGGCGCCCCATCATGGCAGCAAGACATCGTCCTCTATTGAGCTACTCAACAAACTGAAACCAGATCAAGCCTTTGCACAAAATGGTTATCGCAATCGTTACGGACATCCTCACCCAACGGTAACAGCGCGTTATGAGGATTTAGGAATTCCGTTTTATCAAACGCCGCTAACGGGAATGCAGGTATGGCAGTTCGGGTCAGATAGTGGCGAAGCTGCCACACATCGATTTCTGAGAAAAGAAGGGCGCCGAATTTGGCATCGACATCCTGATTAATTATGGGTACATTGTTTATAGTGGTGTTAATGAATTTAAAGGAGCTCTTATGTCTAAGTTATTTGCATTGTCTTTGATTGCCTTCGTCAGCTTGTTAGGGTGCGCAGGCGCTGATGTACGCCCCATCGTAGATATGAAGGGTGTGAATGAGAGTGCCTATGAAAATGACCTTAAGGATTGCCAAACCATTGCGCAGCAACAATCTGGCATGGGCTCAACAGCGGCAAAAGGTGCTGGGGCTGGAGCTGTAGTGGGGGGGTTATTAGGCTTAGTTACCGGTGGAAATACCACTGGCATCGTTCAGGCTGCTGGTGCGGGCGCAGTGATTGGGGGCGCTGGGGGTGCTTATTCAGGCAATCAATCCCAAGAAGCAGTTGTGAAGCGTTGCCTTTCAGGGCGTGGTTATAAGGTCTTGAACTAGACAGGGATTCCAAAAAAGCAAAAAGCCCTTATAAATAAGGGCTTAGAGCTGTAATACTGGTTGCGGGGGCAGGATTTGAACCTACGACCTTCGGGTTATGAGCCCGACGAGCTGCCAGACTGCTCCACCCCGCGTCTGAGTCTTAGATTCTACCATTTTTTCACCCCCTCTGTCGAGGAATCCTTTGAATTCATGCTTAAACAGGGGGGTTTTGATGGGTAAAAAGGAGCGCTTTAGTGGGCTGTATAAGGAGTAATATATTGCCACGCAACACCATCCAAAGGTTATGAGATGTCCATTAGCAACCCAGAATTTTCTAGCTCAACCATTCTAAATCCAGTAGAAGTCCATGGGCCTGAGGGTGAGCATAAAAAAAGTTTTGGCGTCATGATGCTTGCAGCAATTGGAGTGGTGTTTGGGGATATTGGAACTAGCCCACTGTACGCGTTAAAAGAGTGCTTTGATCCTCATCATGGCATTCCTTATTCACCCGAGGCGATCTTTGGTGTGATCTCGATGATGATCTGGGCGCTCATCTTGGTGGTGACAGTTAAATATGTGTTGTTTGTGATGCGTGCCGATAACAAGGGCGAGGGCGGGGTGCTCTCTTTGATGGCTTTAGCCTTACGCTCTTTTGACCACAAATCAAAAAGCTATTTCTTTTTCATGATCATGGGTATGTTGGGTGCATGCATGCTTCTGGGTGAATCCGTGATTACTCCTGCGATTTCAGTTTTATCAGCAGTAGAGGGTATTGAGATTGCGGCGCCAGGAATGCATAAATTCATTATTCCTATTTCTCTGGTGATTTTGGTGTGCTTATTTTTAATCCAAAAATATGGCACTGCTGCAGTTGGAAAGTTATTTGGCCCTATTACCTTAGCTTGGTTCGCGACACTAGCCGTACTTGGCATTATTAATATTGGAAATGCGCCGGAAATCATTGCTGCATTTAATCCTTTTTATGCTGTGGACTTTGTTATTCAGCACCCCACTACTGCTTACATCGTGATGGGCGCGGTCGTCTTGGTGGTGACCGGAGTGGAAGCTTTATATTTAGACATGGGACATTTTGGGCGTAGCCCGGTCCGCTACGCTTGGTTAATTGTGGTGCTCCCCAGTTTATTGATCAACTATTTGGGTCAGGGTGCTCTGGTTCTATCAGATCCAGAGGCAATTAAAAATCCATTCTATTTAATGGTGCCTGAGTGGGCTTTATGGCCAACAGTAGGCTTGGCAACTGCGGCAACGGTCATTGCTTCGCAGGCTGTGATCTCTGGCGCATATTCTTTAGTGAGTCAGGCAATTCTCTTGGGCTTTATGCCCCGCATGAATATTCTTCATACATCCGATTCTGAGCAAGGACAGATTTATATTCCGATGGTGAACTGGGCCTTGTTATTTATGGTGGTTGGAACTGTGATCGCCTTTAAGGGGTCAATGGATTTGGCAGCTGCTTACGGTATTTCCGTGACATCTACTATGTTGATTACTACGATCTTGTTGGCAGTGGTGATGTTGCGAGAGTGGAAAATGAATTTCTTCTTGGTGGCATTTATCACCATAATCTTTTTAGTCATTGACTTTGCTTTTTGGACTGCCAACCTGATTAAAATTAAAGACGGTGGCTGGTATCCATTGGCTCTTGGCTTGCTGTGCTTTACCTGTTTAATCACGTGGTTTCGGGGTCGTCAGATTTTACGTAAACGCGCGATGGAAGAAGGTATTGAACTCAGCAGCTTTATCGATTCCTTGCTGAAGCATCCACCTCACCGAGTAGAGGGTACGGCAATTTTCTTAACTGCACATGTCGACTATTTACCGGTCTCTTTCTTACACAATCTGAAGCACAATCACGTTCTTCATGAAAGAGTATTCTTCCTGAAGGTGAGTATTTGGGACGTGCCGTATGTTAACGATGCAGAGCGCATTACGATGAAGGATTTGGGTGGCAATATTTATGTCATTCGCGCAATTTATGGATTTAAAGAAACTCCAGATATGGGCACGATTATTGATTTAGTTGAGAAGACCTTCGACATGAAGTTCAATTTAATGGATACCTCATTCTTCTTATCTCGAGATACGATTGTTCCGTCAGCCATTCCTGGAATGGCTTTATGGCGTGAGCGCTTATTCTGTTGGATGTATCAAAACGCAGGGCGTCAATCTGACTTCTTTAAGATTCCTGCGAATCGCTTGGTAGAGCTAGGCGCAAAGGTAGAGATTTGAGAAAGCCTTCGTCGTTGCGATCCTTCTTTACGCTGGGGATATTTTTACTGGTTTGTGCATTTAGCAGCTTAGTGCTGGCCACGCCTGCTGAGGAGGCAGAGCTCGAGCAGTTAGATAGAATTGAGCGAGAGCTAGAGTTGCAGCGTGACTGGGCCAAATATCGCTGGGAGAAGACTTCTTCAGAGTGTTATCAGAAATACTGGGTGAATAACTGCTTAAGTAACTCTCGCACCTTGTACCGCAAAGAAATTGATCCTATTCGTGAACAAGAAGTGCGATTACATGAAGCGCAGCGCAAATTGCGTGCAAGCATCAAGGATCAGCGTGATGCGAAGAAGATTGCTGAGCGCGCCTCCCCAGAAAAAGCAGCTGAACGGGTGGCCAATCAAAAAGAGTATGAAGAAAAACAAAAAGATGCAGCAGCGCGCGCAGCAGACTTAGAGCAGCGTCGTAAAGATGCGCCTAAACGCGCACAAGAAAATAAAGCGGGCACTCAGCTCGACTAATCCCTTGGCTAAAATTAAATCTATCTATATTTGCCAGTCCTGTGGTGGCACCTCAGCTAAATGGCAAGGACAATGCCCATCCTGTCAGGCATGGAACACGATGGAGGAAGGTTTACCTGAGGTGAGTTCCAACTCTCGCTTTCAAGGCTTGGCTCAATCACTACCTAGGCAAAAATTATCTGCCATCACAGCCGAAGATCTCCCGCGTTTTAGTACTGGCGTAGAAGAATTTGATCGGGTTTTGGGTGGTGGTTTAGTTCCGGGCGGTGTTGTTCTGTTGGGCGGGGATCCTGGTATTGGCAAATCTACATTGCTGCTCCAAGCCTCCGCAGAAATGAGTTCTGCAGGAATGAGCGTGCTCTATAGCAGTGGCGAAGAGTCTGCATCCCAAATTGCATTGCGCGCAAAACGTATTGCACTAAACGCGCCCCAACTAGAAGTGCTGGCAGAAATTCAGTTAGAAAAGCTGTTATCCATTATGGATACCGTTAGACCCCAGGTATTAGTAGTGGATTCGATTCAGACCTTGTACTCCGATGCATTGAGTTCTGCACCTGGCTCTGTTGCACAAGTCAGAGAATGTGCGGCGCAACTGACCAGGGCCGCGAAATCAAGTGGGATCTGTGTGTTGATGGTTGGACACGTGACTAAGGATGGTCATCTTGCTGGTCCTAGGGTGCTCGAGCATATTGTTGATACCGTCTTGTACTTTGAGGGGGATACCCATTCCTCATTCCGCTTAGTGCGATCCATTAAGAATCGCTTTGGTGCCGTGAATGAATTAGGTGTATTTGCCATGACTGAAAAAGGACTGCGTGGGGTTGCTAATCCATCTGCCATCTTCCTCTCTCAACATGCAGAAATGGTTCCTGGTGCTTGTGTGCTGGTGACGCAAGAAGGTAGCCGTCCACTATTAGTCGAGATACAGGCATTGGTAGATACAGCGCATATTCCCAATCCGCGAAGGTTGGCAGTGGGTTTAGAGCAGCATCGCCTGGCTATGTTATTGGCTGTATTACATCGCCATGCAGGAGTAGCCTGCTTTGATCAAGATGTGTTCTTAAATGCCGTAGGTGGCGTAAAGATTTCAGAGCCAGCGGCTGACCTAGCTGTTTTGCTGGCGATTCAGTCTTCGATACGAAATAAAGCCTTACCGAAAGAATTAATCGTATTTGGTGAGGTCGGTTTAGCGGGAGAGATTCGTCCATGTCCGCGCGGCCAGGAGCGCCTCAAAGAAGCTGCCAAGTTGGGCTTTACGATCGCCATTATTCCTAAGGCTAATATGCCTAAGGCCAAGATTGCAGGCTTAAGAGTGATTCCGGTTGAGCGTATTGACCAGGCAATCGCTGCCGCAACAGAGTTAAGTTAATACTGCCTATTTAGCGCAAGTCTTCTGCTTGAATTAACAGCACCTGCTGATCGCCGGCAGATACTTCCATCCAGATGGCGGGAATTTGCGGGAAGGCTTTTTTAAAGTGCTCATATTCATTGCCAATCTCAATCAGAATGGCGCCGCGTTCTGAGAGGTAGTCGGGCGCGCCGGCAATAATTTTCCGAATCAGATCCATGCCATCGTCTCCACCAGCCAAAGCCAAAGCGGGCTCTGCATGGTATTCAGCGGGTAAGACGCTCATGGAGTGTGCATTGACATAAGGGGGGTTGCAGATAATCAGATCAAAGCGGTCATCATCATAAGGTTCTGGAAGCGCATCCCATAAGTCCCCGCTAAAGAGTTCCACTTGTGAAATGAGACCATGACGATCGAGATTGCGTGCAGCAACTGCTAAGGCAGGCAAACTAATATCACAGGCACTCACATGAATATCAGGGCAGGACATAGCTAATAAAATAGCTAGAGAGCCGTTGCCGGTGCATAAATCAAGCGCTCTGCCATCAGCAGGTAACCAGGGTTCAAGAGAGCCATCCGCAATTAACTCCGCAATCCAGGAGCGCGGTACGATGCTTTGTTCACTGCTATAGAAAGGCACGCCCATCAGCCATGCTTCACCTAGGATGTAAGCTAATGGTTTGCGAGTATCAATGCGGGTCTGTGCGATTTCCAGCGCCCCACTAATCTGTTTAGTGCTCAAGAGTTGATCTAAATGATCAAGAGCATCAGTAGGGCTGAGATCTATTTGTTTACTGGCGATCCACAAGGCTTCGCTGCGGGCGTCAATTGCGCCATGACCATAGTGCAAATCCGCTGCCTCTAGTTTTTGTGCAAGTAGTTCAATGCACTGCTCTAGAGTGACATGTTCAGGGGCTTGAGGCTCGGGGTCCATGGCGTTTTATGTTTTTCCAGGCTAAGCAACTAATTGCTCGAGAGTCTTGCGATAAATATTCGTGAGTGGCACTATATCTTCGACATTGACGGACTCATTAATCTTATGGCTAGTGGCATTTAAGGGTCCAAACTCCACTACTTCCTTGCAGATCTTGGCGATAAAGCGACCATCGCTAGTGCCACCAGTAGTAGACAGCTCTGTATTAATCCGTGTTTCTGCTTTGATGGCTTTGCGAAGGGCATTGGCTAAGTCGCCATCGCCAGTGATGAATGGACTACCACCCAAATGCCAATCGATTTTGTAGTCTATCTGCTCATCATTTAATGCTTTTTCTAGGCGCTCACGTAACTGCTCAGGAGTGCTTTCAGTAGAGAAGCGAAAATTGAAGTCGATTTCTAAATTACCAGGGATGATGTTGTTAGCACCGGTACCTGCGTGAATATTAGACATCTGAAAACTAGTTGGCTGAAAGTACGCATTCCCTTTATCCCACTCTATTTCAGTGAGTTTTTGAATGATGCTTCCAGCTAAATGAATGGGGTTTAATCCCAGATGGGGGTAGGCGATATGCGCCTGAATGCCTCTAATTTCGAGCTTGCCCGATAAGGAACCGCGTCGACCATTCTTTATCATGTCACCAAGTAGGTCTACTGAAGTGGGTTCACCAATCACGCAATAGTCCAAACGCTGACCATGTTTTTGCAGGCGCTCGCACATGACGACGGTGCCATCATGTGCAGGACCTTCTTCATCACTAGTAATCAAAAAAGCAATCGAGCCTTTGTGATTAGGGTGGGTGAGAACAAATTCTTCAGTAGCAACCACAAACCCGGCTAAGGAGGTTTTCATATCCGCAGCGCCACGGCCATATAAGTAGCCATCACGAATGGTTGGGGTAAAGGGATCACTATCCCATTTATCGAGCGGCCCAGTAGGGACAACATCAGTATGTCCAGCAAACATCAAGACTTTGCCATGATCGCCAGCTGTACCTTTTTTAATGGCCCACAAATTGGTAACCTGAAAATTCTCAGGTCCACTGATGACACTCTCCGTATGAAAGCCAATGGCCTGGAGTCGTTCTGCAATCAATTCTTGGCAACCGCCATCCGCAGGGGTAACCGATCGACAGGAGATCAGGGCTTCAGTTAGCTCAAGGGTGGCGCTCATGGATTTGGCTTAGTCGCGTAAGAGTTCGTTAATGGCTGTCTTTGCTCTGGTCTGCGCATCGACTTTTTTCACGATGATGGCAGCATACAAACTGTACTTGCCACAAGCGGAAGGTAGGGAGCCCGGCACCACCACAGAACCTGCTGGAACACGACCGTAATGGACTTCTCCGGTTTCGCGATCGTATATCTTGGTGCTTTGACCAATATAGACGCCCATGGAAAGCACAGCATTCTCTTCAATAATCACGCCTTCAACCACTTCGGAGCGAGCACCAATAAAGCAGTTATCTTCAATAATGACTGGACCAGCTTGAATGGGTTCTAAAACACCGCCAATACCGACGCCACCAGAAAGGTGCACATTTTTACCAATTTGAGCACAGGAGCCAACCGTTGCCCAGGTATCGACCATAGAGCCATCACCGACATAAGCACCAATATTGACGTAGGAAGGCATGAGAACGACATTCTTACCAATAAAAGAGCCACGACGTGCCATGGCAGGAGGAACTACTCGAAAGCCACCATTAGCGAAATCTTCCGCCGTGTAGTTTTCAAACTTACTGGGCACCTTATCGTAGAACTGGGTATACCCACCAGCAGACATCGGCTTGTTGTCTTCTAGGCGGAAAGAGAGCAAAACAGCCTTCTTAACCCACTGGTTCACTTCCCATTTACCTACGCTAAGACGCTCGGCAACACGGATATCCCCTGAATTAAGGCCTTCTAGGACCGCATTCACGGCATTGCGAATTTCTGCAGAAACAGCCTGTGGAGAAAGGTTTGCGCGGTTTTCCCAGGCTTGTTCGATGATGCTTTGTGGTGATTGGCTCATGCTTTTCAGTTAACTATCAGATTGTTAAGGGATTTTGACCCTGGATGTAGATTGATCATTATATCGATGGGGCAAAAACCCGTGTGCAGAGCCCTAATCTTGCTATCATCTTCCCACTTTAGTGTTAATTTTTGCCTCTTTTATTTGAACCCCTTTTTTTCCCTGCAAAGTACGCCGTGCAACTGAAATCTATCAAACTTTCCGGCTTTAAGTCTTTCGTCGATCCAACCCATTTTGAAATGCCAGGTCAATTGATCGGTGTTGTGGGTCCTAATGGTTGCGGAAAGTCGAACATTATTGACGCCGTTCGTTGGGTTTTAGGTGAATCCCGCGCCAGTGAGCTTCGCGGTGAATCTATGCAGGACGTTATTTTTAATGGTTCTGGCTTACGTAAACCATCCGGTCGCGCTAGCGTTGAACTCATATTTGATAATTCCGATGGACGTGCACAAGGTCAATGGAGCGCATTTACGGAGTTGTCAGTCAAACGGGTTCTTACTCGCGATGGCACGTCTAGTTATTACGTGAACAATCAAGTGGTCCGCCGTAAGGACATTGCCGATATTTTCTTGGGTACTGGTATGGGCCCAAGAGGCTATGCCATTATTGGGCAGGGCACGATTAACCGCATCCTTGAAGCTAAACCAGAAGAGCTCCGCATCTTCTTGGAAGAGGCGGCTGGCGTATCTAAATATAAAGAGCGTCGTAAAGAAACAGCTTCTCGTCTGGAAGACACCAAAGAGAACTTGGTCCGCGTAGAAGATATTGTTCGCGAGCTCGATCAACAACTCACCCGTCTAGAAAAGCAGGCTACTGTTGCTGAGCGCCATGCCGAACTCTCGATTGAGATGAAGTCACAGCAGCAGTTACTGTGGTTTGTGCGTCAGACCGAGGCTGGTAAAGAGCAAGAGCGTCATGCCAATGGCATTCGGGATACGCAAGTGAGTCTCGAAGAGCAAACTGCCAAGATGCGTCATGCAGAAACTGAGCTAGAGACGATGCGTACCCAACAGTACGCCTTGCAAGACAAAGTTTCACAAGCTCAAGGAGATTTGTATCAGACTAATTCAGATGTAAGTCAAGTTGAGTCACAAATTCGTTATGTACAAGAAGCGCGTCAACGCTTGCAGCAGCAGACTCAAGATTTACATGCGCAATTGCAACGTTGGACCGTCCAAGAAACTGATGCCGCACAAGCGCAACGTACTGCAGAGCATGAACTTAGTATTGCCTCTGAAAAAGAGCAATCTCTTTTGGCGGACTTCACTGGCCTGCAAGACCAAATGCCTGGGCGCGAAGAGTCTTACCAAGTTAATGCACGTGAATTAAATAGCGCGCGCGACAGCCTAGCAACCATTGAGCAGCGTTTAGCCAGCTTAGGCGAACGTGTGAGATCGATCATCATTCAGATTGAAGAGATGAAAGGGCGTGAAGCGCGCTTAAGTGGTGAGTTTGATGGTTTGCGTAAGCCGGATGCAGAAGCTTTACAGACGGCCTTAGATCGTCATGCAATGGCTCAGCGTAAGGTAGACGAAGCTAAGCAAAAAGCAGGAGAAACCCAACAGCGTGTACCGGCTGCTGACGAAGCACGCAACACTGCACAGCAACAAATTCAAGTGGCTAATCAAGACTTGGCTCAAACCGAGGCAAAGTTAACAGCACTGACCGCATTGCAAGCCAGCGTTCAGGCGCAAGGCAAGATTGGCCCATGGCTTGAAAGCAAGGGTCTTAAAGAGAGCAAGCGTCTCTGGCAAGAGCTAAAAGTAGAGAGCGGTTGGGAAGCCGCCCTGGAATCCGTATTACGTGAACGTTTAGCCGCAGTCACTGCGAAGAGCGTTCAAGACACATTAGCCTTGGCTAAGGATGCACCGCCAAGCCGTTTGGCTATTTTGCTGACAGAAGATATTTCACCAGCACACACCACAGTCCCCACTGATTTTGTGCCCTTGCTGACTCGCGTGCAAAGTGCAGGAGCACCACGGGTGTCTGCCGTGTTGCAAGAGTGGTTGGACAATATTTATATTGCTGATAGCCTAGAAGATGCCTTAAACCGTCGTGAAAAATTACCTGCCGGAGGTGCATTAGTTACGCAACAAGGCCATTTAGTTAGTCGTGTTGGTGTGCAGTTGTATGCAGCCGATTCTGAGCAAGCTGGTATGTTGGCGCGTGCTCAGGAAATGGAAGGCCTTGAGAAGCAGTTGCGTGCACAACGCTTAATTCAGAGTGAATTGCAAGGCGAGCTGGATCAGTGTGTCGCTAATTACCAGTCCGCTCACCAAGCAGCTGAGCAAGCACGTATCTATGCAGAGCAAGCAGTGCAAGAAGTACATGGCTTTGAAGTAGAAAGAATGCAGTTGACACAAGCGCAAGAGCAATACAGTCAACGCGCTGCGCAAATTCAGGGTGAGTTAAGTCAGTTACGCGAACAAATGGCGCAATTGAGTTTGACTCAAGAACAGTCCGCTTCTGAGATGATGCAATCTGAAGAAGCTAAACAAGGTAATCAAGAAAATTTAGCAAGCGCTCAAGAAAAGTTAGAGCTGGCGACACAAGAGCGCGATCGCTTGCGTGAAGCATTGCGCGCCTCAGAGATGTCAGCGCAAGAAGCGGCATTTGCTACGCGTTCATTGCAACAACGTATTTCAGATTTGCAACGTGATCAAAGTACCGCACGTGTCCAAATCATGGAGATTCAAGATAAACAAGCTTTGGCTGAGCAAGAGCTCGAGACCTTAAGCGATGAAGAAGATCAAGAAAAGTTACAAGGTCTTCTAGTAACTCGTAGCGAACGTGAATCCTTGCTGGCAAATGCCCGCACTGAGCAAGATGCCTTGTTGCATCAATTGCGTGAAGCAGATGAAGCCCGCATGCAAATAGAGCGTGGCTTGCAACCAATGCGTGACAAGGTGGTGGATTTGCAGTTACGTGAGCAGGCTGCCCGCTTGAACTTTGAGCAATTTGCTACTTTGTTGTCAGATGCTGAGGCAGACTTGATCGCCTTGGAGGCGAACTTTAGCCCTGACCTTAAAGTGGGTGCCTTACAAAGCGAGGTCACTCGTTTGGGTACTGAGATTGCGTCTTTAGGCCCAGTGAATATGGCCGCTCTAGATGAGTTAGGGAGCTCTCGAGAGCGCAAGCAGTTCTTAGACGCACAATCAGCAGACTTGAATGAAGCCATGCAGACCTTAACGGATGCTATTGCGAAGATTGATGCAGAAACGCGTGATCTATTGCAAGGTACCTTTGATGAGGTCAATAAACACTTCGGCAAGCTGTTCCCAGAGCTATTCGGTGGTGGTCATGCAGAGTTAGTGATGACCGGTGAAGAGATATTAGATGCTGGCGTTCAGGTGATGGCACAACCTCCAGGCAAGAAAAACACCACTATTTATCTGCTCTCCGGTGGTGAGAAGGCTTTAACAGCGATTGCCTTGGTCTTCTCATTATTCCTCTTAAATCCAGCACCTTTCTGCTTGCTTGATGAGGTTGATGCCCCATTAGATGATGCAAACACCTTGCGCTATGCCCAGATGGTTGCCAAAATGTCGAATAAGACGCAGTTTGTGTTCATCTCACATAACAAGATCACTATGGAAATTGCACATCAGCTGATTGGTGTCACCATGCAAGAACAGGGTGTCTCCCGCATTGTTGCGGTAGATATCTCATCGGCCGTATCCATGGTGGAGGCTGCTTAAGTGAATGTAGAGCAAATACTGAGCACTCTTGGTTTATCGGAGTTGCAATTTGCTTTGCTAGCCATTGGCTTTCTCATTCTGCTGTTGGTTGTGATTCTAAATTTCAAATATGCGCGGGCGCGTCGTAAATCCAGAGAACAGGGTCAATACTCTTTGGATGATCGTTTTGCGGCACGTGAACCTTCATTTGGTACAGGGTTTGCAGATGCAAGTAATGAAGGCCGTGCTGAACCCACTTTGGCTGAGGTAGTTCAATCCATTTCAGCGCCAGATCATTTCGTGATTGATCCTAGAATTGATTGCGTGATCACCCTACGATTTGATGAGGCGATTAGTGGTTCTGAGATCTTAGATGAGATTGAAGCCTGGTCCGAACTCCCATCCCAGTCCACAACCCCGTGGATGTGTGAGGGCTTGAATGCGGATGTGGATGCTGCAGAAGATTGGGAAACTTTACATGTTGAAGCCTCTTATTCAGAATTGCAACTTGCTATACAGCTAGCTAGCCGTCGCGGCCCCATTGGGGTTTTGGAGTTATCGGATTTTTGCTCTCGTGCACAGGCACTGGCAGATACTTTAGGTTCACAAATAGACATGCCTAGCGTCAATACCATGCTAGAAGGCGCTAAAGAATTAGATGCGATGGCTGCAGAGAGTGATATTCAATTAAGTATTAATGTACTTTTTGATGAGCCATGTCCTTGGGCGAATTTCGATGCCCTGATGCGTCAACGGGGTTTCAAGTTAGCGCGTAATGGTGGGCAGTATGAGTATTTTAGTAACAACGCTATGATCTTTAATAGTGCAGCCTTAGATCCCAATCAAGCGGTTACTCAGCTAACCCTGCTTCTTGAGGTTCCTCTCGTTGCGCAGGAAGAGCGGGCCTTTGAGCGCATGCTTGGTCAAGGAGTTGAACTAGCTCAAGCTGCCAATGGTCGCTTAGTCGATGACAATGGCATTAACCTGACCGAAGCAGCAGTGGTAAGCATTCGCCAGCATCTCGATGTCCTCTATGGCAATCTTGAGAAGAGCGGCGTCCCGGCTGGATCTTCTACAGCTAGCAGACTCTTTAGCTAAGGAATCGTTTTGTCGTCCAATAGTCCGACAAATTTAGCGGATCGCTATGCTTTCCTACAGACAGAATTAGCCCGCTTAGAGCATGCCTATTACGTTTTAGATAATCCTTTATTACCCGATAGCGAGTATGACCGCTTATATCGCGAGCTTTTAGAGATTGAAGCGGCGCATCCTGAGTGGATTACATCAGAATCACTCTCTCAGCGTGTAGGTGGAGCTGCTCTAAAGGAGTTCCAATCCGTTACCCATGTAGTTCCCATGCTCTCATTAAATAATGCCTTTGAAGATGCGGATTTAATCGCATTTGCCAAGCGTTGTAGGGAAAGCTTACATGTTGATCATGTGGACTTTGCAGCTGAGCTCAAGTTTGATGGCTTGGCAATTTCTCTTCGCTATGAAAACGGCCTATTAGTCAGAGCCGCTACCCGTGGTGATGGGGCTAGCGGTGAAGATGTCACATCGAATATCAAAACCATCCGTGCCATTCCGCTCAGACTGTCTGGTGAGCACATCCCGGCTGTACTTGAAGTACGTGGGGAGGTATTTATGTACCTCAATGACTTTCAGAATATGAATACCCAAGCAGCTTTGCTTGGTGAGAAAGAGTTTGCCAATCCGCGAAATGCTGCTGCAGGTAGCTTGCGTCAACTCGATTCCAAGATCACAGCGAAGAGACCACTCTCATTCTTTGCTTACGGTATTGGTGCACTAGAGCCCCAATCTTGGTTGCCCGCCACCCATGAAGCATTGCTGAATGCTTATGTAAAGCTTGGCTTACCAGTATGTTCAGAGCGCCGGGTTCTACAGTCTGTAGATGAGATTCTGGCTTTCTATAACGAGATTGGTGCTAAGCGAGATACTTTGCCTTATGACATTGATGGCGTGGTTTATAAAGTCAATTCGTTTGCTGAGCAAGTTAAGTTGGGCTTTGTTTCTAGAGCACCTCGGTTTGCCCTTGCACATAAGTTCCCAGCGCAGGAAGCCTTAACCACCGTCTTAGGAATTGATGTGCAAGTAGGGCGTACTGGAGCCATTACTCCAGTAGCGAGATTGGCTCCTGTTGAAGTAGGTGGAGTAACGGTCACTAATGCGACCTTACATAATGAGGATGAAGTCAAACGCAAGGATGTCCGCATTGGCGATATCGTTTCTGTTCGCCGTGCAGGGGATGTAATTCCCGAAGTGGTATCGGTGATTAAAGAGCGCAGACCTGCAGATGCAATGCAATTTGTGATGCCGGCTCGTTGCCCGGTATGCGATTCTCATATTGAGCGCTTGGTTGATGAAGCGGTAGCGCGTTGCAGCGGCGGATTATTTTGTGGTGCCCAGCGTAAACAAGCGCTGATTCATTTTGCCCATAGACGTGCATTAGACATCGAGGGTCTGGGTGAGAAGATTGTCGATCAATTAGTCGATCACCATTTAGTGAGAACGCCAGCTGACCTCTATCGCTTGGGCTTTACGGCATTAGCCAATTTAGAGCGCATGGGTGAAAAGTCTGCAGATAATCTGATCCAAGCAATCGACCAATCACGCAACACTACCTTGGCTAGATTTATCTTTGCCTTGGGTATTCGTCATGTGGGTGAGACCACTGCCAAAGACTTAGCCAACTACTACCGTAATATGCATGCCCTAATGGATGCAAAGTTGGAAGATCTACTCTCGGTAAAGGATGTGGGTCCAGTGGTAGCCGATTCCATTATCAGCTTTATGGAGGAAGCGCATAACCGCGAAGTGATAGAGCAAATCCTTGCCTCTGGAATGCAACTCTCAGTGGAAGAAAAAATCATTAGTGCGGCAGTAGTTGGAAAAACCTTTGTGCTAACGGGCACATTCCCAACGATGACACGAGATGAAGCTAAAGATCTTTTAGAGAATGCAGGTGCTAAAGTAGCTGGCTCTGTATCAAAGAAAACAGACTATGTGGTGGCTGGAACAGATGCAGGTAGCAAACTCACTAAAGCTGAAGAGCTAGGTGTGCCAGTGATTGATGAGGCGAGCATGTTGGAGTTGCTAAAGTAAGGATTACCTGTTGATCTTAGAGGACCATCGGATCATTTATTAATGTTACCAATTTTGTATTCTTACCGAAGATGCCCCTATGCCATGAGGGCTCGCATGGCATTGAAATATGCAGCTATACAGGTTGAGCACAGAGAGATTGAGTTGCGTAATAAGCCGCAATCCATGCTACTTGCCTCACCAAAAGGAACCGTTCCAGTATTGTGCGTTGATGGGTACATCATAGATCAAAGCTTGGATATTATGCGATGGGCATTGGGGAAGTCTGATCCAGACCATTGGGAGGCAGTTGATGAGTCTTACTCTCGCGCTTGGATTGAAAAGAATGACGGACCATTTAAGACCTTATTGGATCAATACAAATACCAGAATAGATATCCCAACGTCAATCAAGAAGAGGTTTTGAGTGCCGCAATAGAGTTGATGCTCAACCCCATGGAGACTGCTTTGCAATCAAATCATTATCTATTGGGAAGTAAAATGACTTGGGTAGATGCGGCTATCTTCCCATTTATTCGGCAGTTTGCGATGGTTAGTCCAAAAAGATTTAGGGAATTGCCGTTTCCCTTAACTGGGCGATGGTTGAGTCACCATATTGAGTCTGAATTATTCATCTCAGTGATGCATAAATATCCGACATGGATAGGTTGAGCGGGTAGGGCAAGAGCATTCACCAGGCTCTTGAAAATTTAAACCCCAAGAACCTCTAATAACTCTGTCTCTAGCAGAATTTGCAACTTGGGATTTTTGCTCAGGTTAGTGGCATTCAAAAGCAAGATGTCTTCCACTCTTTCGCCTAGGGTATTAATGCGGGCGGTATGTAGGGAGACCTGATGCTTTGCTAATACGCGTGAGATTGCGTAAAGCAAGCCGGTCCGGTCGCTTGCAGAAAGAGACAGGGCGTAGTAGTGGCCACGTTCATCTGGTATGACGTGCACTCGAGGTTGAATTGGGAAGGTTCTGGACTGACGGGATAGGCGACCCATGCTGGGTGTTGGAAGGGGGTTAGTGCTTTGTAGTGCAGCAGTAAGTTCGTATTCTACTAATTGGATCAAGTCGCGATAACTGCCGCCTTCATCAACGAGGTTGCTACCAGAGATCTGGAAGGTATCTAGAGCGTAGCCATGCCTGGTTGTGTGAATACGGGCATCCCAAATAGAGAAACCATGACGTTCAAAGTAAGCACAAATTCTAGAAAACAAATCTGCCTGGTCTTTGACATAGACTGCAATCTGAAGACCTTCTCCAATGGGGGAAAGTCTGGCGCGAACGATAGGTAATTCGCTATCCACTTTATTAAATAAATGACGGGTTAACCATGCAATATCATCTGCATCTTGTCTTAAAAAGAAGGCTACATCTAATTTATTCCAGAGGGTCTCATAAGCTGAATCGTCAATGCCATAGAGACGTAACTTGGCTCGAGACTCTTCTTGGTGTTGAGCGAGTTCAGATGAGGCATCCGGCTTAGCTCCGCCCAGCACTCTGAGTGTTGCTCGATATAAATCTTCGAGTAACTTTCCTTTCCAGGCATTCCACACCTTTGGGCTGGTACCGCGCACATCGGCCACAGTTAGCAAATAAAGAGCCGTTAAGTGGCGCTCATCCCCCATTTTTTTTGCAAAAGCTTTAACGACATCGGGATCGGTAATATCTTGCTTCTGGGCCACTTGACTCATATTCAGATGTTCAGCTACCAGCCAAACCAAGAGCTCGGTATCTGCTTTATCTAAACGATGATCTCTAGCAAACTTGCGCATGTCAGCTTTGCCTAATTGGGAATGGTCACCACCGCGACCCTTGGCAATATCATGGAAGAGCGCTGCAATCACTAGTAGCCAAGGCTTTTCGAAATGCGCAATGAGCCTGCTGCAAAAAGGAAATTCATGTGTGTGCTCAATCACCATAAAACGCCTGACATTGCGCAGAACCATCAGGATATGTTGATCGACGGTATAGACGTGGAAAAGATCATGCTGCATCTGTCCCACGATTCTTCTAAAGGCAGGTAAATAACGACCAAGTACGCTACTGCGGTTCATTAACTGAAATGCTCGGCTGACACCTTCGGGCTGCCTTAGTATTTCAATAAAGAGTGCGCGATTTGCTGGGTTTTCGCGCCACTTACTATCCATGTTTTGCCGAGCGTTATAGAGTGCTCTGAAAATGGTGGCAGATAAGCTCTTGACGTTGGTAGTTTGCGCAAAGACTAAAAAGGTTCTTAGAATCTGCTCTGGATGTTTTTGGTAGAGCTGCGGATCTGTGATATCTAAAACGCCCTGGCGCTCAATAAAGCATTCATTACCCTCGCCTGGAATGGGGTGGGTTGTTTTGGATTCTTGTGGAAATAAAAGGGCTTCAATATTTTGCAGAAGTACATCATTTAATTGAGTTACTGCTTTAGCGGTCCAGTAATAGCGCCGCATAATGGCTTCACTGGCGATGCGTGAGGATTCTTCAGTAATGCCCATTGCCTTTGCTAGTGAGGCTTGTAAATCAAAGGCTAGTACGTCTTGCCTACGACCAGCAATGAGATGCAAATTGGCGCGGATGGTTTCAAGTAGACGTTGATTGCGATTGAGCTCAGTTAATTCCCGCTTGGTAACCAAGCCCGCCTCATTCAAATCTTTAAAGGTATTGCCCAAAAGGGCTGCTTTACTCACCCAGGAAATCACTTGAAGATCCCGTAAGCCACCAGGGCTTTCCTTGCAATTGGGCTCTAAAGAGTAAGGGGTATCTTGGTACTTATAGTGCCGCTGTATTTGTTCGGCGAGTTTCGCCTGAAAAAAGGATTTGGGATCGAGCGTGCTTTCATAAGCTGATGCAAATTCTTTAAAGAGGGATTTCTTACCGCAAATGAGGCGTGACTCGAGTAAAGAGGTACGCACCGTAATATCTTGTTCTGCTTCAAAGATGCATTCGGCTACCGTTCTCACAGATGAACCAATTTCTAAACCGGTATCCCAACACTGAGCAACAAATTTTTCAATCTTGCTTGCTAATACTTTCTCGAAAAAGGACTTATCTGCCGGTAGCAAAATTAATATATCAATATCAGAGTAAGGGAACAGCGCTCCACGTCCAAAGCCACCGACAGCTACAAGCGTGGCATCTGTATTGAGATCACACCCATTCCATAGGCTGATTAACAGTTCATCACTAAGCTTGCTTAACTGCTTTGTAAGCTTGCCAACTTGTTGATTTTCACGAAACTGTGCATAAGCCACTTCACGTGCAGCCCTTAGGCTGACTACATCCGTAATGCGCTCAGCAGTTTGATACAGACTGTTCATTGCCTTAGGCGCTAGCTAAGCTTGGCCTGAAGGAGAGGTCCTTGACGCAATCTGGTGGAGGGTTGCTACCTTCAGACCAAGTCAGGACTTCTACACCTGTAGCTGTTACTAATAGGGTGTGCTCCCATTGGGCTGATAGGCTGCGATCTTTAGTTTTGACAGTCCATTGATCTGACATCGTTCTAATTTCACGACGGCCTGCATTAATCATGGGCTCAATAGTGAAGGTCATGCCTACTTCTAATTTTTCACCGGTACCAGGACGTCCATAGTGAAGAATTTGTGGATCTTGATGAAAGACTTTTCCAATACCGTGACCACAGTATTCACGCACAATGGAGTAACCCGCTTTCTCAGCATGCGTTTGAATCACATGACCAATATCGCCGAGAGACGCACCTGGTTTGACTTGGGCAATACCTAACCACATACATTCAAAGGTGATTTGGGTTAGGCGCTTAGCCATGACAGAGACTTCACCAACCATAAACATGCGGCTGGTATCGCCGTAATAACCATCTGGCGTAATGACAGTGATATCGAGATTGACGACATCGCCTGTTTTGAGAATTTTTTCACCCGGAATACCGTGGCAGATCACATCGTTTACAGAGGTGCAAATGGATGCCGGAAAGGGCGGATAACCAGGTGGTTGGTAGTTCAGTGGAGCTGGAATGGTCTTTTGAACATCACGCATGTATTCATGGCAAATTCGATCTAGCTCACCTGTGCTGACGCCTGCTTTTACGTGGGGGGTAACATGATCAAGGACTTCGCTGGCTAAGCGCCCAGCCTCGCGCATCCCTAGGATGTCTTTTTCAGCAGTAAATACACTATTCATGCCTTGATTATCAACGACTTGAGGCTTTTTAGCTGACACTGAATGCCTAAAATTGAGGCAGATAAGCTATTTTGACCTATTTAAAGGGTTTTTTAAAAGCTTCTCCATGTGTGCAAACCAAGGAAGCACTAGCTAGATCATTGATATTTAAGCTATAATTTCGTTCTCAGGTCAATTTTGACTTGAAATCGCGGGTTGAGTCTTCCAGGGTGGCGCTTTTTAGCGCAGCTAGGACTCAATCTTAGAAAACAACCCTTAGGAGAAGTTATGTCAGTAACGATGCGTCAAATGTTGGAAGCCGGTTGCCATTTTGGGCACCAAACACGCTTCTGGTCCCCAAGAATGGCCCCTTATATTTTCGGCCATCGCAATAAAATTCACATCA
>CAIKGX010000140.1 GCA_903827075.1 uncultured beta proteobacterium
CTTTAGATTTATCACTAAACCGGGTCGTTGAACCAGCGGCTACATCCGTCTCCTGCGTAATATTTGTAGCAAATCCATATCCAGAGGAAAGGTCTTGCATGGTGTGATACCCCAGCCTAAAGAAGCCATTGGTATCCTGAGTGGCTTTGAAGTATCCCTGCAGCCGAACATTCGAGTTTTGTGAATAAGCATCGCCTTGACCGTTTTTAATATTATTTGCTGGTGCTGGAGAGATGGTGGCGATATTCTGATATCCCTGTGTTCCAAAATAATCAGCAGAGAATCTCAGTTGCAATGCATCGGATGCAATTAAATCTTTTGAAGCGGCAATGTTACCGGTGCCAAATGCACCAAGACTGGCGGATACCTCTTCCTGGCTATTGGTAGGTGTTTTCGTTTTAATGTTAATCACGCCGCCCATGCCATAGTTACCCCATAAACTGGAAACACCGCCACGAATAAATTCAACAGTCTCGATAGAGGACATTGGCACTAAATTCCACTGTACCGTGCCATAAAAGGCATCGTTTGCAGGAAGGCCATCAATTAACACCAAAGTTCTCGCATTACCCAGACCGCGAACGTTGATGCTTTGCCCGGTTGGGTCTTTTTGATAGTAAGGGGTGTCATTCAAAATGACGCCTGGGACGTTCTTTAAAATCTGATCAATGGTTTGATCTGGGGACGACTCCAGCACTTCTTTAGTCAGAATAGTGGTATTCAAAGGAATTTCATCTAAAGGCGTTCCGGAACGAGTCGCACTCACTGTCACGCTTTTTAACTTCTGATCATAATCAGGAGGTGGCGCAATTTGGGCATACGCAAAACTGCCTAGAAATGCCGACCCAAAAAACATGCCTATACATGCACTCATTTTCTTTTGCTTGAATAACATCTATTTCTCCAACAACATTGCGGCAACAGAGTTGCCATTTACATAGCTTAGCTATGCCCTAAAGATTTCTTAGGCTTGTGTAGGAGGGGCTGCTGAAGGAGGTGTTACCCAAACAGCAAGAGGTTTGGGTGATTGATAGAAAAGCTGTGGCAACATCGCAAAGGATTGTGGTGCCTGAAACGTGAGGGTGGTATTCAATGCCGGAGTAATGCCGCTTTGTGCAACGCAGTACGGGCAAGGCTGCATTGACTCTGCTTGACTGCCCTGCTCTTCACTTTGAATGTTGACCTGCAATGTACTGCCATCCGCAGCACAGATCTCCATGGCAAAACCTTGGCCATGTTTAGCTAGCGATACTGCTTGAGAAACCGCTGGGGCAAGCGCACTCATTCCAATTGCTAAAGCAGCAATCCAATGGATGAGGTGACGATTGTTGCGCAATTTCATAATGTAAGGATTCTATCGGAATTTCTTCTACTCAGCGTTTTCCTGGATTAGGCAAAGAAAAAAGGGGGCTTGCGCCCCCTTCTATGCCGAATATGAAGCTTTAGGCTTATACAGCGGCGACTTTCTTCTTGCCAATCAACTTGCCAACGAGTGGCCAGAAGAGCAATACCAAAGCCAGTGTAGTAATACCAGCTACTAAGTAGTTAGAGAAGAACACATCCACGCTGCCTTGAGACATCAGCATCGACTGACGGAAAGAGTCTTCCGCACGATCGCCCAAGACCAAAGCCAAGACCATTGGCGCCATTGGGTAGTCAAGCTTCTTAAAGATGTAGCCGAGTACACCAAAGCCCATCATCAACCAAACGTCAAAGGTGGCGTTATGAACGGTGTATGCACCCACCGCACAAATCACAATAATGACTGGAGCAATGATCGAGAACGGAATTCTCAAGATAGAGGCGAACAATGGAACGCAAGTTAAAACAACAAACAAGCC
>CAIKGX010000141.1 GCA_903827075.1 uncultured beta proteobacterium
ATGAAGGTTCTGGTATCTCGTATCATGGATGCCCGTGAACGAGAAAAACATCAGCTCGAAGCGCAAACCAGAAAGTCATTAGTTGGCTCGGGCGACCGAAGTGATCGCATACGGACCTACAACTTCCCACAGGGCCGCATTACCGATCACCGCATCAATCTCACCCTTTACAAAATTGATGCCATGATGGATGGTGATTTAGATGATCTTTGCAATGCATTGGCGTCTGAGCATCAAGCAGAATTGCTGGCAGCGCTTGGTGATAATTAAGTTACCCCCTTATAAATGAGTGTTGACCTGTCTTTACGTGCTTTATTGGGCGACTCCAGCCTGCCTCAAAATGAAGCGCGCATCTTGTTAGCTTTTGTTTTAGAGAAACACTATCAACTGCCTCGATCGGCCTTGTTGTCACGCGATGACATGACCCTCCATCCTGCGGCATTAGATGAATGGCTCGACTTAGAGTCAAGACGAATTGCAGGAGAGCCGATTGCCTATCTCGTGGGCATAAAAGGTTTTCATGCCATTGAGCTACAAGTGGCGCCGGGAGTGCTAATACCCCGCCCAGAAACAGAACTTCTAGTAGACATCGCCCTTGAGGAAATTGAGCGATTGCATGGCAATGCCCATATTTTGGATTTAGGGACCGGCTCGGGATCAATTGCGCTTGCCCTTGCTCATGCTGCTCCACAAGCCCTGCTGATAGCAACGGATCAATCAACAGAAGCCCTGGCTATTGCCAAGCTCAATGCCCAAAAACTCAAGCTTGCTGATCGAGTACAGTTTAGGCAGGGAGACTGGTATGAGGCGTTAGATACTCATGAGCAATTTGATGTCATATTGAGCAACCCGCCCTACATCAGATCCCTAGATCCTCATTTAAGCCAAGGGGACCTGCGATTTGAACCATCATCCGCACTGACGGATTTTGGCAATGGCCTAAGCTGCCTAGAGATCATCATTTCTGGGGTGGATCCATACCTAAAGGCCGGTGGCTTCATTGCTGTAGAGCACGGATTTGATCAGTCCAGTGCAGTAGTGCAATTCATGAAAAATGTTGGCTTTAAAGACATTCAAGTCCATCTGGATTTGGCTGGGCACAAGCGGTCGGTGTCAGGCAGAAAATAAGCTCAAAATAGATATAGCTCATTAACCCTATTTTGTAGATAGTCTTAAAATAGGCTCATCATCATGTAGTAGATCAATATCGCTCCTCAGGAAAGAAATAATGGATACCCAAGCAAAAATTCAAGAAATCGTTACCAGCCACCCCGTTGTCTTATTTATGAAAGGAAATGCCCAATTTCCTCAATGCGGATTTTCTGGAAACGCTATCAATATCTTGCGCGCCAGTGGCGTTGAAGATCTTCATACAGTGAACGTATTAGAAGATGAGGGTATTCGCCAAGGAATCAAACAATTTGCTAACTGGCCAACAATTCCTCAGCTTTATATCAATGGTGAATTTATCGGTGGCTCAGACATCATGACCGAAATGTTCCAAAGCGGCGAATTGCAAAAATTAGTGAAAGCTTAATATCTACAGTGAACTCTTGTGACTTTTGACTTAAGCTCTCTTCTATTATTTGGCCTGCCATTGGGGTTGTGTGCAGGCCTTTTAGTTTATGCATTTAACTTACGTTCTACCCTTGCTCGCACTGAACAAGTAGCCCAAACAGAAGCGGCTTTAGCCATTAGCCTGCGAGCAGAGCGTGACCTTGCCTTACAAAATGCGATTCGTTATGAGACTGAGTTAGATTCAGAACGTAAACAAGGTTTAGGTCGAATTGAATCTCTCAATGAGGCTAAAGAGGCTTTGACAAACCAGTTCAAGAATTTAGCCAATGAAATTTTAGAAGATAAATCCAAGCGCTTTACAGAGCAAAACGCCGCTAGCTTGGACGCTCTACTCAAACCACTGCAAACAAAATTGACTGAATTTAAAGAGCAGGTCAACACCTCTTATGGTAACGAAGCACGCGAACGCTTTGCCCTCAAAAATGAAATTGAGCGCTTAGCTAATCTCAATCTGCGAATGTCTGATGAAACACGCTCTCTGACACAGGCTTTAAAGGGTGACTCTAAAGTTCAAGGCAATTGGGGCGAGTTGGTATTGGAGTCCATCCTGGAATCTTCTGGCCTACGCAAGGGCGAAGAATACCTAGTGCAAGATAGTCACACCCAGACTGACGGTTCACGCTTACAACCTGATGTTGTAGTCAAGCTGCCAGAAGGCAGAAGCCTAGTAGTTGATAGCAAAGTATCGATTACTGCGTATGCAAGGCATGCTCAGACGAGCGATCCGGCAGTTGCAGAACAAGAGCTTGCCGCGCATATCCAATCCCTACGTCAACATATTCAAGGTCTTTCTGGGAAGAACTACAGCTCCCTATATGGAATTGGCTCTGTTGATTTTGTCCTGATGTTTGTACCCATTGAGCCCGCCTTCTTATTGGCCCTCAAAACTGCGCCCAATCTCTATCAAGAGGCTTTAGCAAAAAACATTGTCTTAGTTTGCCCAAGCACCCTCATGGCCACATTACGAACAGTGGCGCATCTTTGGAGACAAGATCATCAGAACCGAAATGCTCTAGAAATTGCCAAGCAATGTGGCAGCCTATATGATAAGTTTGTCGGCTTTGTTGATGACCTAGAGAAATTAGGTCAACGTTTAGATCAAGCACAGACCAGTTATCACGATGCGTTTAATAAATTGAAATCCGGCAAGGGCAATCTCATTCGCACTGCTGAGAAGGTACGTGAACTTGGTGTGAAACCTAGCAAGAACTTATCTGCCCCCTTGATTGAGTCGTCTACTGACTTAGAGGATTAAACAAGCGTTCATCTACTCAAAGATATTGAAACAAACAAAAAACCCACTGAGTATGAACTCAGTGGGTTTTTTAATTAGTACTTACTTCTAAAGCTAAAACTTTAACTAAACAGCGAATTAAGCAGCTTTGCGGCTACGTGTTGCTGGTGTTGCTGCTTTTTTAACTTGAGCGATCTGACCTTGAGCTGATTCAAATGCTTGATCAGCCGTTTTTTCTGCAGTTGCAAATGCCTCTTTGCTAGCAGCGCGGAACTGTTCAAAACCTTGCAATGCACTACCGTATACAGTTTTGAATGAAGAAACAAA
>CAIKGX010000142.1 GCA_903827075.1 uncultured beta proteobacterium
CCAATCTCTGCACCAAGGCCATATTCAAAACCATCAGCAAAACGGGTGCTGGCATTGACCATCACGCTGGCACTGTCTACTTCTCGTAAGAAGCGATCCGCTTGTGCCTTGTTGTTAGTAATAATGGCATCAGTATGTTTGCTGCCATATTGCTCAATATGGTTCATCGCTTCATCCATATCCGCCACCGTCTTAATTGACAAAATAGGCGCTAAGTATTCAGTCTGCCAATCTTCTACCGTGGCATCGACCAGGCCCTGAAAGCCAGCAGACTCTAGAGTTTGGCGAGTGGCTGAGTCAACCCGTAGCTCCACTCCCTTATCTTGATAGATTTTGCACAAAGCTGGCAGTACCGCTGGAGCAATGACTTGATTAACCAGTAAGGTCTCCATAGCGTTACAGGGGGCATAGCGCTGTGTCTTCGCGTTGTCGCACACTTTAATAGCCATAGCTACATCAGCATCAGCATCAATATAGGTATGGCAAATGCCGTCCAAGTGCTTAATCATGGGCACGCGAGCCTCTGCCATCAGGCGGGCAATAAGACTTTTTCCACCACGAGGAACAATCACATCAATGTATTGGGTCATGGTAATCATTTCACCGACCGCGCTGCGATCGGTAGTTGCAACCACTTGCACTGCATCCATGGGCAGATTGGCTTCCTTCAAACCTTCTTGAATAATCTTCGCCAATAAAGTATTCGAATCAATTGCTTCTGAGCCACCACGCAAAATCACCGCATTACCTGACTTTAAACACAAAGCTGCTGCATCAATCGTGACATTAGGACGAGATTCATAAATGATGCCAATCACACCGAGCGGAACCCGCATCTGCCCCAGCTCAATACCCGAGGCTTGCTTTTGTAACGCGGAGACTTTTCCAATAGGATCTTCTAATGTCACGATTTGCTCTAAACCCAAAGCCATGGACTCAATTGTTTTTGGAGTCATAGTGAGACGATCCACAAATGCAGCATCTTGGCCATTGGCCTTAGCGCGCTCTACATCAACCCGATTTACTTGTTCAATTTGGCTTGATTGTTGACGAACTAATTTTGCAATATGCAGTAAAGCCTGGTCCTTTTGCTCGCTCGAGGCACGAGCCATTGCACGCGATGCCCCACGAGCGCGCTGGCCGATCCCCTGCATCATTTGTTTAATTGCATCACTCATTTCTAAATTCACCACTCATACTTGTATTTGTTAATCATTCAATCTGCATTGGCTATTGATTGCACCTAACGCAATAAATTGCCCACTAAACGCAAACCATCCCAAGGGTCTGCTGGCAACTCTGCCGCATGTAATCCCTTGGCCTGACGATCTAAGCCAGCAGCTACTTGCATCGCACGACGCAATCGTGCAGTCTGAACTCGCTTCAGTGCCATGGGATATAAACGCTCTTTGTTGCCCCAGATGCGATTGGCACGCATTAACTGTTGAACAGATTCACCAGTATCACTGGCTGCCTTTAGCTTTGATAGTAGCCGAAGCTCCTCAGTTACGCTCCACAAAATGAGGACTAAGGGCTCGCCTTCGCCTTTTAAGCCATCCAACATCCGATTTAAGCGGGGCAAATCTCCCGCCAACATAGCCTCAGTGAGTTCAAAAACGTTATATCTAGCCACTTTCAAAATAGCCGAACGGATTTGCTCTTCAGTCAATATGCCATCTGGATGCAATAAACCCAGCTTCTGAATTTCTTGATGAGCTGCTATGAGATTTCCCTCTACTTGATCAGCGATAAAACTTAATGCACGTTGACCTTCGGGTCCAGATTCAACCTCTTGACCCTGTTTTTTAAGGCGTCCTGCAATCCACTGGGGCAGTTGAGCGCGATCTAAAGAGTCAAGCTGAATAGCCATACCCGCCTCGTCTAAAGCACTGAACCAAGCAGAGGTTTTAGTTTTGGCATCCAATCTTGGCAGAACAATGCATACGATCGTGTCAGGACCTTCGGAACCTACAGCTTGAGATTGGATTTGAGCAGCAAATTGCTTCAAGGCATCAGCACCATCACGCCCGGGCTTACCTGTTGGAATGCGTAACTCAACCCAACGTTTATCGCCGAATAAGGACATGGTCTGGCCAGCATTGAGAAGCGCGCTCCAATCAAAGCCTCGTTCTTGCATTAACACTTCGCGATCGGTATAGCCCATCTTTTTAGCGGTGGCACGTAACTGGTCCATTGCTTCCATCATCAAGAGGGGCTCATCACCACTAAAAACATATAGGGGCTTGAGAGAAGCTGGGGAACTCAGCGACTTTAAGTGAACCTGCAGAGCATCGCTTTTAACCATGCGAACCGATCACCATTCCTTAAAAGCTTCTTGCTTGTGGTGACTTCGCAGAAGCGGCCACCCGTCGTAAAATTTGTACAGCGAGTTCTTTGCGCATCTGGGTCAAGAATTGTACCTGTTGCACATCAGTCGCCAATACGGTGGTATTAGAGAAGTCCATATCTCGCGTCATATAAATCTCGGCCTCTGGAACCACTTCAGCTCCAGATAAATCAAATGCTCTAAAACCAACGCGAATATTGAGGCGGTATGCCGAAATTTGACCCGTAGAGCTATAAGCCAATATTTCACGGCCAGTCACATCGTTGGTAATTTCCAAAATGAGATCAGCATCTTTGGGATTAATTGCTACCTTGACATCGGTGCCAGTCAAGATTGCTGTTTGCAAATCTGCCCGCATGGGAGGTGATGGATTACCAGTAATCGCAATCACCTTATAAGGTAAATCCACCATGCCCCGCAAGCGATAGCCGCAAGCAATTAAGCCGCTCACCGGTGCCAATGCCGCGAAGCCCAACAAAGTTCGCCTGAGAGAGTTAATGCCCAAAGTACTCAAATCATTTTTTGACATTGGGTTGCGTGCGCTCATAGATGTATTTCAATTAAAAAGTGAAGGAAATCACGCAACAATATTGACTAAGCGACCGGGTACCACAATCACTTTCTTGGGCATGCCACCATTCAAGGCTTTCACTGCAGGCTCGCTTTCTAAGGCTAATATCTCAATCTCCTCTTTAGTGGCATCTGCAGGAACACGAATATCCCCACGCAACTTACCATTAATTTGCAACATGATGGTGAGCTCAGTTTGAACAAGTGCAGCCTCATCTACAGCAGGCCAAGGGACATCTAAGATGGGGGCAAAAGACTTTTCATAAGCCATCTGTTGCCAGAGTACATGCGTTAAATGGGGAACAACTGGGTATAACACTCTCAATAAAATACTAAGACATTCACGCAAGACTGGCGCGCTAATAGCGCAGCCCTCACCTAACTTCACCGGCTCTAATACATTGAGCATCTTCATAGCAGCAGATACAACGGTGTTGTACTGGCGGCGCTGGTAATCAAAATTAGCCTGCTTGAGAATTGAATGCACTTCGCGACGCAATTCTTTTTCAGCATCATTCAGATTATTTGAAAGTTCATCGCCAGCTTCACGAATGGCATCTGCTTGACTGCTAGAGTACATCCAGACCCGACGTAAGAAACGCGAGGCGCCATCAACGCCAGCACCAGACCATTCCAATTGTTGCTCTGGTGGCGCTGCAAACATGACAAATAGGCGGGCGGTATCTGCGCCGTACTGATCAATTAAGGACTGTGGATCAACCCCATTGTTCTTGCTCTTGGACATCTTCTCCACACCGCCAATAATGACTGGTGTGCCTGAGGCATCACCCTTTAGTTTGGCGCCTTGTGGTCGACCCTTCTCATCGAGATCTAATTCCACATCAAGAGGGTTTAACCACGTTTTCTTACCTGAGGCCTCTTCAGAGTAATACGTCTCGTTCAAAACCATTCCCTGAGTTAACAAATTCTGAAATGGCTCATCAAAAGTAATCAGATCAAGATCTCGCATGACCTTGGTCCAGAAGCGCGCATACAGCAAATGCAAAATCGCATGCTCAATACCACCAATGTACTGATCCATTGGCATCCAGTATTCATTACGCTTATCCACCATCGTTGTCGCATCCGGTCCGGTGTAACGCATGAAATACCAAGAGGAATCCACAAAGGTATCCATGGTGTCAGTCTCGCGTCGCGCTGGCTTGCCGCAACTTGGGCATTTCACATTTAGGAAATCAGCCCGCTTATTCAGTGGATTGCCGCTCCCATCTGGCACGCAATCTTCTGGCAATACCACTGGCAAATCAGCCTGCGGAACGGGCACCGCTCCACAACCTGGATTTTGCTCATCGCCACAATGAATAATCGGAATGGGCGTGCCCCAATAACGCTGACGAGAAATTCCCCAATCACGCAAGCGATAGGTAGTTTTTATTTCTCCAATGCCCATTTTTTCTAAATCTTGGGCAACAGAATGTACTGCCTCATCATGAGACATGCCATCGTATTTACCGCTATTCAGACATACAACATTGTCCTTTTGCGCATACCAATCTTGCCAATGCCCTAAATTAAACATCGAAGATGGTGTACGTAAAGCAATCACCTGTTTAATAGGTAGGGCATATTTGAGAGCAAAAGCAAAATCACGCTCATCGTGAGCAGGAACACCCATGACCGCGCCATCGCCGTAAGACATCAACACATAATTACCGACCCAAACTGGGATAGACTCATTCGTTAAAGGATGCGTCACATATAAACCAGTGAACATGCCCTCTTTCTCTTGAGTGGCCAGATCCGCTTCAATGACGCTACCCGTTTTACATTTCTCAATGAAAGCTGCCAGTGCAGGGTTATTGAGGGCTGCTTGACTGGCAATCGGATGTTCTGCAGCTACAGCGCAAAAGGTGACGCCCATGATGGTATCTGCACGAGTAGTAAAAACATACAGCTGACCATCTTGAATAAAGTTTCCATGAGCATCAGCAATGTCATGCTTAAAAGCAAAGCGCACCCCACGACTCTTGCCAATCCAATTTTGCTGCATCGTTTTGACACGCTCAGGCCAACCTAAATCGTCTAAACCAGAAAGTAATTGCTCAGCATAGGCAGTGATGTTGAAGTAATAACCTGGAATCTCTCGTTTCTCAACTAAGGCACCAGAGCGCCATCCACGACCATCAATCACTTGTTCATTGGCAAGGACCGTTTGATCAATGGGATCCCAATTAACAACCTGGGTCTTGCGATAAGCAATCCCTTTTTCCAGCATCTTTAAAAAGAGCCATTGATTCCAGCGATAGTAGTCAGGACTGCAAGTTGCTACCTCACGCGACCAGTCAATTGCTAGGCCCATTGCTGTCATTTGCTTTTTCATATAAGCAATGTTGTCGTAGGTCCACTGCGCAGGAGGTACTTTATTCTGAATGGCGGCATTCTCAGCCGGCATACCAAATGCATCCCAACCCATCGGCATGAGCACATTAAAGCCTTGCATACGGAGCTGACGCGCCATCACATCATTAATGGTGTAGTTGCGCACATGGCCCATATGCAACTTACCCGATGGATATGGCAACATGGAACAAGCGTAATACTTAGGTCTTGGTTTTCCCAAAGAATCTACTGCATTCTCAGTCACTTTATAAACTTGCGCACTTTCCCAATCAGCTTGCGCTGCCGCCTCAATGCTGCGGTGGTCATAATCCTTACTCATTCAATCCAACTCTCTTCTTCTTTTTATTGGTTTAATTTTGTTAGCAATTAGGCGATCTATATCTGCAAACTATTTTCGTAATCCAAGCACGTCTTGCATGTCATATAGACCGCAATTCTGATTTTGCAAAAAATGGGCTGCACGCAAAGCGCCTTGGGCATACGATTGACGACTGGAGGACTTATGGCTGATTTCAATCCGCTCGCCATCCCCCGCAAATAAGACAGTGTGATCGCCCACAATATCACCACCACGAATAGTGGCAAAACCAATAGAACCTTCTTGACGCTCGCCAGTATGGCCTTCACGGGCATACACAGCCACATCATCTAGTTTCTCGCCTAAGGCCTGTGCAATGACTTCACCCATCTTTAATGCGGTACCCGATGGCGCATCGACTTTATGACGGTGATGGGCCTCGATGATTTCAATGTCGTAACCATGATTCAACATTTTTGCAGCAATCTCTAAAAGCTTAAAAGTTGCATTAACACCCACGCTCATGTTCGGTGCAAAAACAATCGCTAATTTAGTAGAAGCTTTTTTAAGACCATCCATCTGCTCAGGACTTAAACCCGTTGTCCCAATAATCATTTTCGTGCCAGTCTTTTCAGCAACGGCCAAATGGGCCATAGTGCCTTCTGGTCGCGTGAAATCTATCAAAAACTCAGCATCACTTAAGGCCTTGGCGATATCAGCAGTGATCATCACGCCCGTTTTTTTTCCCAAGAATGCGCCTGCATCTTGGCCCAATAAGGGGCAAGAGACGTGCTCTAGTGCGCCGACTAATTGCGCGTCTGAATAACTAAGTACAGCCTCAATGAGCATTTTCCCCATGCGGCCGGTTGCTCCAGCAATTGCAATCTTCATCATTTAGTTCTTCGCTTCTGATTAAAGGTGTTTAAAGCAAATGGATTCAGTATCAATACAACAGCAATTCCGATTGCTACTTATTACTACTTAGCCTCACTAGGCTGAGGCACATTCAAAGCACCAGGCCCCAGCACTTGAGGTTGCGGTGCTGACTGTGCTTCAGGCTGTTTTTTTGAAAAACTTAAAAAATCCCAGAAAGAGCTAGTGCTTGCAGGAGCTGGGGCGGATGCGCCTGCAGGTAGATTGTTGGTTGGACTAGGCACAAGCAATTCAGGTTGCTGCAATGGTACGGTTACTGGCCCCTTATTGCTACCAGTCATTACATCCCAGAACGAGCGCTTTTGTTTTGCATAGCCATCAATTTCAGCCACTAACTCCACCTCAGTTGGAAGAGCATCACCATCAAATTTAGAGACCTTATCGCCGTCAAAGAAAATAGTGACATGACGCTCCTTTGCGATTTTTTGACCAGCGCGTTTAAATTCAAAAATATAGTCCCAACGATTTGCATGGAAGTAATCAGCCAGTAAGGGGGTGCCCATAATTTGTCGAACTTGCTCACGACTCATACCCAGTTTGAGTTTGGCGTACTGCTCACTCGAAATAAAGTTTCCTTGGACGACGTCAGGAACATAAGGTCTAAAAATTTTATTTACCCAATTGCGTTGGGTTTCATCTACCGCGCTAGTGCACCCAGTAGCAACCAGGACCCCACTAAAAATGGCAAGCAAAAATCCCAAACGGGCAAAGCTAAAACACCTTGAAAGAGGGTTCAAAAGGCGGGTAAAAAGTTGGAGGCAATTTTGCATGGCTGGCCGTATCATTAAGACATTGATTTTAGCTCCCAAAGCCATGAATACGAACCAAAACCCCACTCCAGCAGATTTGCGAGATATTGGCCTTAAAGCCACTGGCCCCCGCATGAAAATTCTCGACTTTTTCCACCAAAATGGGGGCACCCACTTTAGTGCGGAAGATGTCTTTGTAGCCTTAGCCAAGGATGATCGGGAGATTGGCTTAGCCACCGTCTATCGAGTGCTTACCCAATTCGAGCAGGCTGGCTTACTGCTGCGAAGCCATTTTGAATCAAGTAAGGGTGATAGCAGGGCAATATATGAGTTAAATGAAGGCCAACACCATGATCACCTGGTATGTCTAGACTGTGGTCATGTGGAGGAGTTTGTGGATGAGGCTATTGAAAAAAGACAAAGAGAAATTGCAAAAAACCTTGGTTTTAAGCTCCAGGAGCATACGTTGGCCATGTATGGACATTGTCAGAAGAAGAATTGCCGGAATAAACTAAAGGCCTAAAATTTGTAAATTAAGGGCAGATAATCAAAAAAGACCTCAATTTGAACTGCACCAGAAAAGTTGGACACTCCTCCAACCCAATCAGGTGCAGTTTTTATGTCCAAATACAGCAAAGAGTTCAAATTAGCAGTTATTAACCACTACCTATCGACTAGGGACGG
>CAIKGX010000143.1 GCA_903827075.1 uncultured beta proteobacterium
GGGAGACACGAAAATTCATAAGAAGTGGAATGGGTTTTTGGGCAGTAAATATGTTTTATTAGATTATAAAAATAATAGTTTTGCTAATAAGGATTATTCAGTAATGACAACAGGATACATAACTCATCCAGATTTTCTGAAACATGAGATGGGTAATCATCATCCCGAGTGCCCAGAGCGCATACAAGCAATCAATGATCAGTTGATTCGAAGTGGCGTGGATCGCTTCTTACATCATTTGGATGCCCCATTGGCAACCGAGGAGCAGCTGGAATTAGTACATAGCCCAGAGCATATTGCTTTTGTAAAAGAGCGCTCTCCAGCCAGCGGATATTTTATGTTAGATGGCGACACCATCATGAACCCTCATACCTGGCAAGCGTGCTTGCGTGCAGCTGGTGCTGCCATTGCTGGTGTGGATGCGGTCATGAAGGGTGAGGCGGAGAATGTATTTTGCGCAATTCGTCCACCGGGCCATCATGCTGAGCCTACCCGTTCTATGGGATTTTGCGTATTTGATAATGTGGCCATAGCAGCTCGTTATGCCATGGAGCAATACGGCATTGAACGTGTTGCCATTATTGATTTTGATGTGCACCACGGCAATGGAACTGAGGCCGCATTTTTTAATGATCCTCATGTATTGATGTGTAGCTTCTTCCAGCATCCTTTTTACCCCTATAGCGGTTTGGATGGGGCGCAAAATATGGTCAATATTCCCTTGCCTGCCTCGACCCGTGGTGATGTTGTGCGTTCGATCGTAGAAGAGCAATGGCTTCCACGCTTAAGGGATTTTGAGCCAGAGCTCATTATTATTTCTGCGGGGTTTGATGCTCACCGAGAGGATGATTTAGGTCAGATGGGGCTGGTGGAGGACGACTATGCATGGATCACTAAGCGCTTAAAAGACGTGGCCCATCAATATGCTCAAAACCGAATTGTGAGTTGTTTAGAAGGGGGCTACAACCTTTCTGCTTTAGGACGTAGTGTGGTGGCACATGTGAAAGCGCTTGCAGACATCTGAAACAAAGCCAAACGAATGAGTCATACTCAGACAGTAAACAAAAAGCAATAATCCCAATACTGAAGGCGCATGATGGCAAATATTTTTGAACAAGGTTTAGATCGCAACCCTGCGAATTTCACTCCAATTACGCCTTTATTGTTTTTGGAGCGATCCGCGGAGGTGTATCCAAACCGTTTAGCGATCATTCATGGCAATTTACGCCAGACTTGGGAGCAAACCTATGAGCGCTCCCGTCGCTTGGCAAGCGCTCTGCAAAAGCATGGTATTGGACTTGGGGATACTGTGGCAGTCATGTTGCCTAATACGCCACCGATGGTTGAAGCCCATTTTGGTATTCCGATGGCAGGGGCAGTTCTTAATGCCCTAAATACCCGTCTTGATCCAGAGTCCATCGCCTTCATGCTTAATCATGGTGAGGCAAAAGTAGTGATTGTGGATCCTGAATTTTCTGGGGTGATGAAAAAAGCCCTTGAGATAGCCAAACAAGAGAGTGGGCGAGATTTTTTAGTTGTTGATGTAGAGGAAAAAGAGTTTGATGTCCCCGGTGAAAAACTAGGAAAGCTGACTTATGAGCAGTTCTTAGAAGAGGGTGACCCCCAGTTTGCTTGGCAAGTACCCGCAGATGAATGGCAAGCGATTTGCCTAAACTATACCTCTGGCACTACAGGCAATCCCAAAGGGGTGGTTTATCACCACCGTGGCGCTGCTATTAATGCGGTCTCTAATATTTTGGATTGGGATATTAATAAGCATCCGGTGTATTTATGGACCCTGCCCATGTTTCATTGCAATGGCTGGTGCTTTCCATGGACGGTTGCTGCACGGGCCGGCGTAAATGTTTGCTTGCGTCGGGTGGATGCGCAGCATATTTTTGCTGCCATTAAAGAGTATGGTGTCAGCCATTACTGCGCTGCACCGATCGTGCATAACTTGCTTGTCAATGCCCCCGATGAAATGAAAGTAGGAGTACCTACTGGAGTGAAGGGTTTGATCGCGGGTGCCGCGCCTCCTGCTTCGATTATCGAGGGGATGGAAAAGTTGGGCTTTGATTTAACTCACGTCTATGGTTTGACAGAGGTTTATGGACCGGCTGCAGTGTGTGTAAAACAAGATGAATGGGATGATCTCGATATTGGTGAAAGGGCGCGTTTAAATGCACGTCAAGGCGTGCGTTATCACATGCAACAAGCGATTGCTGTATTAAATCCAGAAACGATGGAGCCTGTTCCTGCTGATGGTGAGACTATGGGCGAGATTATGTTCAAAGGGAATATCGCAATGAAGGGTTACCTTAAGAATGAGAAGGCCACTACAGAGGCTTTTGAGGGCGGCTGGTTTCATTCGGGTGACTTAGCAGTGATGAACCCCGATGGCTATGTGAAGATCAAAGATCGCAGCAAAGACATCATCATCTCTGGCGGGGAGAATATTTCTTCAATCGAGGTGGAGGACGTGCTGTATCGCCACCCAGCAGTGATTTCTGCAGCGGTGGTCGCCATGCCTGATCCTAAATGGGGCGAGACTCCTTGTGCATTCTTAGAAATTAAGCCAGGTGTTCAGGTGACTGTTGCGGAGATCGTGGCTCACTGTAAGCAACATTTGGCTGGCTTTAAGGTGCCTAGGGCCGTAGTTTTTGGTGAGTTACCTAAGACCTCTACTGGCAAGATTCAGAAGTTTGAATTACGCAAACAGGCTGGCTCTGCTGCTGCAATCGACGTTTAGACGAAGATGGCTTGAGGCAGATAAAATAGAAAAATTATCCAGATAGATTGAGAATTAAGAATGAAGATCTTAGTAGCTGTAAAGCGCGTTGTTGATTACAACGTCAAAGTCCGCGTCAAATCCGATAATTCCGGTGTGGATATCGCCAATGTCAAAATGAGCATGAACCCTTTTGATGAAATTGCCGTAGAAGAAGCGGTACGTTTAAAAGAGGCTGGCGTGGGAACTGAGGTGATTGTGGTTTCTGCAGGGCCTACACAATGTCAGGAAACTCTACGAACTGCTTTGGCCATTGGGGCTGATCGCGCTATCTTGGTCGAGAGCGATGCTGAGTTGCAACCATTAGCGGTTGCCAAGATTCTCAAAGCACTTGCTGAAAA
>CAIKGX010000144.1 GCA_903827075.1 uncultured beta proteobacterium
AATAATAGACCCTTCAAAGATTATGAGTTAGCGTTGTTTTTCAGCCCCCCCCCTGAAACAAGGTTTTTCGCCTCCAATGATAATTTGACTGCTTCTGCAGCCGAGCTCGCCGCCAATTTGGAGGCTTGCGATGCTTCGGCAGAAGCTTTGAGTAACGACTCTTCCGCCTGATGGGTTACTGCTTTGGCAGCGGCATCTGCAGCGGAAGCAGCGGCAGCTGCAGATTCAATTGCTGCCAAAGAGGCGGCAACCGATGCCGTTACGGATAGCTCAACTATGGTGATTAATCCAGGATGGATAGAAGCTTCTTTGGCCGCTATCATGGCATTTGATGCCGCAATACGCGATTGCTCCGTAGATAGAGATGCACGCTTTGCTGCTTCAGCGGAATTAATGGTTAGTTCACTCAGAGTCCCGAGGGCAAATGAATAACTATTGCTTACCCCTTTATAGGTGTTACGCAAGTCCTCTAAGTCGGTTTTTAAGCTGGCTAATTGCTCATATACATCTTCCAAATTTTTAGTCATTTCAAGCACCTTTTTTGATTTAATTAATTTCTGCTATTAGGCTACCGCGCATTCATCATTTTGTAAATATTGATTATATAAACTATCAATTGAAACAGTAAATAAATTGAGTTATATTGCCAAAATGGCAGCGAAAAATGATGCAAAATCGATTCCTACCCCAAGCCTGAGTATTCAAGAGTCCAATATTTCTGGTGAGCTTGATCGTCTTCGTCAGGAGATAAAACGGGATCAAGCTGCACTCAATGATGTATTGATGCCAATAGAGCAATTGCGTTTTCGGGCTCGAGTGGCGGAGACTGCTTTAAAGTCTGCAGGAATGTTAGCTTCTATAGTTTCCGGTTCGCAGGATGCCATTATTGCTAAAAACTTAGATGGCGCAATTACTAGTTGGAATCTGGGTGCTCAGAGGATATTAGGTTATACCGCCCAAGAGTCTATTGGGCAGCCGATTGATTTCATGCTTCCCCCAGGGCATTTGGATGAAGAGGCTTTAATTTTAAATAAGATCCGTAATGGTGAGCAAGTCAGTAGTTTTGAAAGTGAACGGGTCAGCAAAGACGGTCTTTTGGTTCCCGTGTCGATTACAGCCTCTCCCATTTTTAATTCGAATAGTAAGGTCGTTGGGGTATCGCAGATACTACGGGATATTACGATTCAAAAGAAAGATACACAGGCGCTACTAGATGCTAACAAAAGACTGCTATTTGAATATACAGATAAGGCTAAGCGGGAAGCTGAATTAGTCACGGCCAAAGATAAACTACAGGCCTCCCTTATGGAGACGATTGATTTAGCAAGGCAGTTAACAGAACTACGAGATCCCTTCACGGCGGGGCATGAAAAACATGTTGGCGATCTTGCCAAAGCAATTGCAGCCCAAATGGGGTTTGATGAAATTTATCAAAGGGGAATGATGATTGCAGGCTATTTGCATGACACTGGCAAAATTATTGTACCCATTGAGATTTTATGTAAACCTGGGAACCTCTCGCGAGAAGAGTTTAACTTAGTCAAAAACCATGTGCAGGCGGGTTATGACTTGCTAAAGGATGTGACTTATCCTTGGCCTATTGCAAAATCGGTCTTAGGTCATCATGAACGACTAGATGGTAGTGGCTATCCCAATGGCTTAAAGTCAGACCAAATTAGTCTTGAGAGTCGCATCTTGGCGGTAGCCGATGTGATTGATGCTATGGCATCACATCGACCTTACCGGGCGGCCCTGGGTATTGAAAAGGCGCTAGCTGAAATTGAGCTTGGCCGCGAGACCATATACGATGGAGCAGTAGTCGATGCCTGCCTAACTTTATTCCGTGAAAAGGGTTATACGCTTAATGGTACTCAGCCCTCAAATTACTCATGATGTTTTTTAAATAAAGAATATAAAATAGAAATATATTAATCAAATCTGTATCGTTATTTGACCTCTTGGAAAAACTCAATACGATTTCGACCAGCCTCCTTAGCCCGATACATCGCCTTATCAGCATGATCTAATACCTCATCTTCTGATCCAACATTCCCATCAAATAAAACCACGCCAATGCTGGCGGTGCAATTGTGCTCCACTGTCTTCGCCTGCTGGTGATCGCCCTTCAATTGAAGGATGTAGGGTTTGGCTAAAGACAGACGAATTTCTTCAGCAATCGCCAAAGCATACGTTTTAGCCATTGCCTGATCTTGTTTGAGCTCTGTAATAAGCACAACGAATTCATCACCACCAACACGAGCTACGGTATC